>NZ_VSLZ01000005.1 GCF_010747475.1 Halorussus sp. MSC15.2
CGTTCGACTCCGAGACCGACGCCCACCGCCGGGCCAGAGAACTCTCGGACGACGGCGACTCGCCGGTCAAGGTCCAGCGGGCCGCGCCGCAGGACCCCGACGACGTGGACGGCTATCTGGTCGCGTGGCCGGAGCGCCGGACGCGGACCCCGGAGGGGTCGCCGACCGAGGGACTGACGTTCGACACCGAGGCCAACCAATACGGTGCGCTCGGCGAGGCGCTCGTCTGCACGCCCGCGGTGAACCCGCCGCTGTTGACCCACTTCGCGCAGGTAGACGCCGACCTCGCCGAGAGCGAATTCGACGCCGAGGACCTGCGGGTCGAACTCGACACCGACCCCGACCCGGTGTCGGTCCGGTCGGACCGGCGGTGGGAACCCGACTGCCGCGCGGTCGTCCGGACGGGTCCCGGCCGGCCGGTCCTCACCGAGTACTGGTGCGAGGTCAAGGCCGGGGACGGGTCGTTCGAGCGGAGTCAGCGCGAGGCCATGCGGGCGAAGGCCCGCGAGGCGACCGTCCTCAAGATTCGCGTGGAGTTGGACGACCTGCCCGACAGGTACACCGCGTGGGTCAGGAAAGTGAGTCCCGAAGGCGGCGAGGCAGACGAGAGCGAGCGGTATCGCGTCAACGCCAGTCTGGACAGTTTCTGAGCGTCGGTCGCCCGCGGACTCACTGGCGCTCCTCGCCGAGTTCCACCTCGACCGCGACCTCGTTGCGGCGCATGAACGGCGGGGTCCACGGGTCGTCGTACTGGAAGACCACGGCGCCGTGGGGTTCGACCTCGCGGCCGTCGAGCGCGTCGCGCATCTCCCGGAGGTTCCGCTCGACGCGGTCGTCGGTCGCGTACCACGAGAACCGCCGGACCGCGAGCGTTCGGGGCGGTTCGACCACGAGTCGGACACGGGGGTCGGTGGGCGTCGGCGCGCTCCCGGGCGTGTACTCGGCCGGGAGGTAGAACGCCATGGTGACGCCGCCGTCCGGCCCGTCCGACCCGGCGGACGTGCGGACCGGCGCGGTCATCGGCACGTTCTCGCCGCCGGTCAGCGCGGTGCGGACCGGGGCCGTCGTCGGCACGTCGGTGCCCGCCGCGTCGGTCGCCACGGGCGCGGTCATCGAGAGTTCCTCGTCGGCCGCGTTCTCGCCGGAGATGTACCGGAAGAGGCGACCGAAGGCGGTGGACTGGTCGTCGGCCGTCGTCTCCACGAGGACCGTCCGGGGGTATCGACGGAGTTCCACGCCGTCGAACGTGTCGATGGTCTCGGCGGGCACGCGCTCGGTCGTGCGACGACGTAGGCTCCCCAACCGACCCACGCGGCGAGGAGTCCGCCGGCGCCCGCCAGCAGCGCCTTGGTTCTGGTGCGCATACGTCGGGTACGACCGAGAGGGTGAAAAGTTCGCGCGACGAGTTCACGCCGACCGAAGCGAAATCTACGCGCCGAGTCGCCCGACGCCCTCCGCGTCCGGCCCGGGGACGGACCCGTGGCACTTCGACGTATTTTTAGGTAGCGTCCTCTTTCTGACCCGTATGGCAGACTTTCAGGTCGTCGTCGCGGACCCCGACTCCGGGGCGACCTACCAGCGCGACGTGGACGGACAGGACGCGAACCGATTCCTCGGCAAATCCATCGGCGAGGAAGTCGACGGCGGCGCGGTCGGTCTCGACGGCTACACGGTCGAGATTACCGGCGGCTCCGACGACGCGGGTCGTCCGATGCGCGGCGACGTCGCGGGTCCGGACCTCAAGGAAGTCCTCCTCGACGGCGGCGTCGGCTACGAACCCAAGCGCGACGGCGAGCGCAAGCGCGTGACCGTCCGCGGCGCGGAAGCCAGCGACGCGACGGCCCAGCTCAACGTCAAAATCACCGAGCGCGGCGACGAGTCCGTCGAGGACCTCTTCGGCGAAGGCGGCGACGAGGAAGACGACGAGTAGAGCGCAGTTCGACCGTAGCGGTTTTCTCTCTCACGCTCAAATTCTCAGTCAGCACTTGCTATGGCCGACCGCATCTCCAGCGACCACTCCTCGCTGACGACAGTCCGCGCGACGCTCGTCCGAAGCGGCGGACTCGACCGCCCGAAAGTCGAGATTCCCGCGGAGCACGCCGCCGACGACCGATTTCCGGACGGCGAACTCGTCCGCGTCGTCGCCGACGACACCGAGTACCGCGCCCACATCGAGTCGCCGCTGACCGACGACGGCCGCGAGATTCGCGGTCTCTACGAGTCGCCGACCCTCGCGCGCAACCCCGAAGACGGCGAGAACCACCTCTCGACGTGGGCCGAGGGGACCGGCGTCGAGTTCGGCCAGTCCGTCCTCGTGGACGTCATCGAACCCGGATTCAAGTACGGCCTGCGCGAACCCGGCGAGCGAACGTTCTACGAGGCCACCGAGTCGCCCGACGAGAGTCTGAGCGACATCGCAGAGCAACTCGACGGATGAGCGAGGAGCGTTGGGCGAGGAGAAGCGGCGACCGACGAGACACGCCGGATTCTCACTGATTCTGATTCTCCTGCGTACTCCGTCCCGTATCCTCGTCCCGACACCGAGTACCAAGACTTTTAGCCCGTAACGTCCCGTGTGAAACCATGAGCGACGACGCCGAGGACCACGCGGAGTTGGAGGACGACGGGCCGGTTTCCGAGGACCTGACCGACGAGGAACTCGAAGCACTCGCCGAGGAGGACCCGGCCGCGGCGTTCGAGCAGACGGGCGACGTTCCCGGCACGCACCTCCGCGCGGCGGAGTTCTGGGACGACATCCTCGCGGACATGGAGGCGACTGCCGGAGAGTACGAGAGCGACGGGTGGGACACCCTGCAACTCCACCCCGGCGACGTGACCGCGCTCGTGCCAGACGAGGACGACGAGCGGTTCGGTATCGACGTGCTGGTCCCGGACGACGAGTTCGGGGAACTCGAAACGCTGCTCGAAGACGAGGTGACCTTCGACGCCTACGAGGTGTTTCAAGCGACGGGAGACGGACTCGTGTTGTTCGTGGTCGCCATGGAGGACTCCGACGCGGAGACGGCCGTCCTCTATCCGGCCTACTACGACGCCCAGAACGCGCAGGGGATGCTCGCGGCCGCCCGGACCGCCGGAGAGATGCGGACCTACGTTCGGACGCTGACGAACGAGCAAATCGAGTTCACCCACGACGAACCCGGGAACTTCGGACCGCCGACGGGCGAGGGCGACGACGCCGTCGAGCAGTGACGCTCCGGCAGCGACCCGCGTTCAGTTTTCCGCGGTCGAAGGCTCCGATAACTGTTCTGCGCGCCGACGGATTACCTCGTCGTCGAGTGCGGCGAGGAGCGCGTCGTCGTCCAGATGCTCGGCGAGTCGCCGCTGGCCGCGCGCTCGGCGGGTCGCTATCTCGTCGGAGTCGAGGTACGTCTCCAGCGAGCGGTCGATGACCTCCTCGCGGACGCGTTCCACCGTCGCCTCGTCGCGGTCGAGGTCGTCGGGGACTCGGTGGTCGTGGAACCACTCCACCCACCGGTCTCGGTCGTCCCACTCGGCGTCGAGTTCGGCGGCCCGACGCCGCCAGTCGTACGGTTCGAGCGCCTCGTCCCAGTATCCCCGCTCTCGGCGGACGTCCCTGATGACGTTCTGGCCGACCGCCGCCCCGTGGCCGGCGGCGATAATCGCTTGGTCGGTGCGGTCCGCGAGTACCCCGGCGACGTAGAGGTTCGGGACGGGCGTCCGCCCGTCGTCGTCCGGGTAGTCGCGGGCGAACCGTTCGCGCTCCTCGCCGTGGTGTTCGTCCTTCTCGAACAGCGCGGCGTCGTCGTCCAGACCGCGGAGGTACTCGCCGTCGTACTTCGTCGCGGCGACGACTCGACGCGCCGTCATGTCGCGTCCTTCCGCCGTCTCGACGCGAAAGCCAGCGGCGTCCGAATCGACGCGACCGACGGTCGTGACGCGTTCGGAGACGAGAGTGCAACCGACCTCCCGGACGTGGTCGTGCATCAGCGCGTACAGCGTCTCGACGTCGATACCCGCTGGGAATCCGAGGTAGTTCTCCAGATGCGCGCAACTGGCGATGGACGACCGACCGCGGTCGAAGAGGACCGTGTCGAGTCCGTACCGCGCCGTGAACACGCCCGCGGAGCAACCGGTCGGGCCGCCGCCGACGATGGCCACGTCGTACTCGAAGTCCGCGTCTGAGCCTACGGAATCTGTCATACGATGTAGGTGGGCCGAAGAACCACTTAGATATTTTGGTCGGCCTAAAAATCGGCGCGTCTGCGCTTCGCGGTCTCGACACGGCGGCCGCTCCGCTATCAGGTTCGTCAGTAACGGTCCCGAGTGCGGACGAACGGAAGCAATCGCTCAGCGGGAGAATACCGTCGAGAGAGCGTCGCCAAGAGGAGTTGGGTCACTCCCGTTCACAGGTTCGGCGGCGCTCAGTCGTCGGCCTGCGCGCTCGCGTCGGCGTCGTCTTTGGCCTCCATCTCGTGGCCGCAGTTCGGGCACGCTAGTTCGTCGTGACGGAGTTCCTCGCTGGCCGACCGGACTTCGCGCATCACGTCGGAGATGCGGTCTTCGGCCTCTAGTTCCTCCTCGACCGAGAGGTCCACGCCCTCGACTTCGAGCAGGAACTTGGCGACTTCGGTCACTTCGTACATCATGTCGTCGAGTTCCTCGGCCGTGAAGAATCCCGACATCGCGCCGTAGAGGAACGTCGCACCGGCCTGCCGCACCTTGTCCTCGAACGAGGACCGGGCCTGATTGACCGCCTGCGGGGTGTAGGTGTCGGTCATGAACGGGACGAGTTCCGGCAGGTTCTCGCCGATTTTGGTCATCTCGACGCCGGTCTCGGTCCGGAAGTCGGCGCAGAGGCGGGCGATGGCCCACTCGCGGGCGGTGATGTACGTCCGGTCGCGCAGGAACTCGTTGACCCGGTCGTACTGCGCGCCGTCCATCTTCTGGAACCTCGCGTACTTCTGGACGTCGGCGGGGACGTCCGCGGACGGCGTCTCGGCGGACTCGTCGCGCTCCTGCTCGGGCCGAGTGGTCTCGGACTCGTCGGTCACGGCGTCGGTGTCGGGGTCGTCGCGCTCCTGCTCGGCGTCGGCGGTCTCAGCGTCGTCGGTCGCGGCGTCGGCCGGTTCGGTCTCCGAGTCGGTCGCGGAAGAATCGTCGTCGGACCGTCGGACCTCGCTGTCGGTTTCCGGGGTGCGAGGCGTTTCACCGCGGGCGTCCTGGTTGTCGTTTTCGGTCGGACGCGGTTGGTCGTCTGCCATGAATCGGGGTTACGAGTGGAGGTGGAAAAGCGTGTCGTCTGGCGGTTGTTCACACACTGTAGCGTCCACACAACTGTTTTGACGCCGGGGCCGGTTGGGGCAGGTATGAACGTCTTACTCGGCATCGGCGGCAGCGAAGACTCCCTCCGCGCGCTCGACGAGACCATAGAGCGCGCGAAGGCCACGGGCGACGACCTGACGGTAGTCATCCTCGAAAACCCCGAGAGCGACCGCGATACCGAAGACATCGAGTCGGCGGTGTTCGAGGCGCTGGAATCCGCCGAGTTCACCGCCGGGGTCCGGCACCTCTCGGGCGACCCCGGAAGCCAACTCGTGGACCTCGCCGAACGCGAAGGGTTCGACCAGATTGTCCTCGGCGGCGGCCAGCGCAGTCCGATGGGGAAGATACAGCTGGGCCACATCTCGGAGTTCGTCCTGCTGAACTCCCCGGTCAGCGTCAAACTGGTACGATGACTCGCGACGACCGCGAGTACCCCGACGGGGAGGCCGACTCCTTCCGGGAACCGCCGGTGTCGTTCACCGACAAGGAGGACCGCGAGATAGAGATTCGACCGTACGAGGACGGGGACTTCGAGGCCCTCGTGGAGATGTACACCGACTTCGACCCCGCGGACCGCGCGCAGGGCATCCCGCCGGCCACCGAGTCGCAGGTCCGCGACTGGTTCGAGAACCTGCTGGAGGGCCTGAACGTCGTCGCGTGGCACGACGACCGAGCGGTCGGCCACGCCACGCTGGTCCCCGACGAGGAGTCCTACGAACTCGCCATCTTCGTGCATCAGGAGTACCAGCGCGCTGGCACCGGGTCGAGACTCATCCGAGCGCTGTTGGGTCACGGACAGGCCAACGGCGTGGAGCAGGTCTGGCTGACGGTCGAACGCTGGAACCACGCCGCCGTCAACCTCTACGAGTCGGTCGGGTTCGAGACCCACGGCACCGAGAGCTTCGAGTTGGAGATGGTGCTGCGGTTGTAAGACGGTCTCTCGCTCGCGCTGCTCGTTCCAGTCCTCTCAGTCCGCTCGCTCACGTTCGTTCACTCGCGGTAGAACAGTTCACACCGACAGCACGGGCTGGCTCGCGTACAGCAGGACGTACTCGGCGGCCTTCTCCAGCACTTCGCCGGGTTCACCGCTGAGGGGTTCGCGGGGGATGACGAGGAAGTCCGCGTCGATGTCCTCGGCGGTGTCGAGGACCGCGCTTCCGGGATGCTGGGTCTTTCTGACGGTCGAGAACCCGTACGCGTTCGAAGTGGAGACGCTCACGTCGGAGTCCGCCGCGAGGTCCCGCACTCGGTCCAGAAACGTCTCGGTCTCCGAGACGACGTCCTCCTCGGCGACCGCTCCGCTCTCGATGCTCCGGACGAGTTCCTCGCCGAGGACGTACATCGCGTGGACCGAAGCGCCGTACTGTTCGGCGATGGCGACGGCGTACTCGACGGCGTCGGCCGACTCGTCGCTCCCGTCGACTGGGACGAGGACGCTATCGACTTCGAGCGGCGGTTCGGTCATGTGCGTACGTGTGAGGCCGCCCGGCAAAAATCCTCGCTTCGCAACGCGGCCGAGGAGCGACTCGGTTTCCCCGGAACCGACGCGCGTTCCGGCCGGCCGCGTCGGCGCTTCGATTCCGCGATTCCAAACGTTCAAACCCGAAGACGACCAACCTCGCCCCAGTGACGTCCAGCGATTCGTGGCTCGACGTGTTCGGTCACCCGGAACCCTACGACGAGCAGGTGGACGGCATCGAGACGGCCATCGACACCGCCGGGGAGGGCGGGTTCACGGTCGTGGAGGGTGCCTGCGGAACTGGCAAGACCATGCTGGCGCTGACCGCGGGCATCCACCTCGTCCGCGACCCCGACAGCGACTACGAGCGCGTGGTCGTCCTCACCAGCGTCAAGCAGCAACTCCGGCAGTTCGAGACGGACCTCCGGACCATCAACTCGAACCTGCCGACCGACTGGGACCCCGTGACCGGACTCACCCTCGTCGGGAAGGCCGACGTTTGCCCCTACAACCGCGAGAACGCGGGCGGCATCGACGACGGCAACGTCTACGAGCGGTGCGAGTCGCTCCGGGAGGACACCCGCGCGATAACCGGGGAGGGTGGCTCGACCACCGCGGAGAACCTCGTCTCGCGCGCCCAGAGCCAGCAGACCGGACTGGCCGACTCCGGCGCGCAGGGCCGGGCCGCGGCGTCGTACCTCGAAACGGCGGGTGAACCGACGCCCTACCCGCCGGAGATGCCCGAGTACGACGACGTGGAGTACTGCCCGTTCTACGCCCAGTTCCTCGAAGACGTGCCCGAGGACGGCGACCCCGTGGAGGCCGTCCCCTTCGACTTCGACGGGATGGGACACATCGACACCGAGGAGTTGGTCTCGCTCTCGGTCCAGCACGGCACCTGCCCTCACTCGATGATGGGCGCGATACTGGGCCACGCGGAGGTGGTCGTTGGGAATTACTACCACGCATTCGACCCCGTAACGACCGGCGGATTCACGGGCGCGCTGCTGGACGACTCCACCTTCGTCGTCTGCGACGAGGCCCACATGCTCGAACCCCGCGTCCGGGACCTCGTGAGCGACGCGGTGGGCGACAAGACGCTGCGGGACGCCGAGTCGGAACTCACGCGGGTCGTTCAGCCGCTCAAGTTCGACGGCGACAAGGAGACCCACACGACCGCCGACGCCGACCTCGTCCGGGGCGAACTCGAAGACAGCGACGTGTCGCTGTCGGACATCGAGGCGACCCGCGACTTCTTCCGGGACCTCCGCGAGGAACTGGACCGCCGGGTCACGGCCCACCTCGAACGCGAGCACCGGGGCTGGAAGTCGAACCTCCACGACCTGCCCGACGACGAGATTCCCCTGCGCGACCCTACGGAGCCCCAACCCGACGAAATTTCGGAGTGGGCCGAGTCGGCGGGCCACCACGACGGCGTCTGGGTCAAGGCCGAAGCCGTGGGCGCAGTGGTCGCGCGCATCCTGAACGAGGCCGAGGACGAGGAGAAGGAGCGCGCCGCCCCCGCCGCGGGCAGGGTTCTCGGCGAGTGGTACCGCAACGACCACGAGCGCTACTTCCGGGAGATAGAACTCGAACGGACGTGGAACGAGAAGGAACCCGACACCTCGTGGCGGCGGGCGTACAACGCCAGCCTCGCCATGCAGAACTGCGTGCCCAGCGACGCCATCGGCGAGCAGCTCGCGGAGTTCGGCGGCGGCGTCCTGATGAGCGCGACCCTCGAACCCATCGACGTGTTCGAGGAGGTGACGGGCCTGAATCATATGGCGGGCGAGGAAGGTCGTCCGGTCGTCGAGCGGACCTACGGGCTGAACTTCCCCGAGGAGAACCGCGAGAGCTTCGCGGTGGACGCCCCGAAGTTCACCTACGACAATCGAGGGGCACCGGGAGAAGAGACCCAAGCCCGGCGGATGTACGCCGACGCGCTCCGCGAGGTGGCGACCGAGACGCCGGGCAACGTCCTCGTCGGGATGCCCAACTACGCCGAGGCCGAGTGGGCCGCCGAGACCCTCCGGGAGAACTCGCGCGTCGAGAAAGCGGTCCTGCTCGACGCGAGCACCGACGACGACGTGACCGAGGACCTCAAGGCCGAGTTCTTCGGGGGCGACGGCAAGGTCCTCGTGACGAGTCTCCGGGGGACGCTCACCGAGGGCGTCGATTACGAGGGCGACAAACTCAGCGCCGCGGTGGTCTGCGGAGTCCCCATCATCAACACCGCCAGCCCCCGGACCAAGGCGGTTCGCACGGCCTACGACCGCGCGTTCGGCGACGGCTTCGAGTACGCGCTCACGGTCCCCGCCGTCAGGAAGGCCCGGCAGGCGCTCGGCCGGGTGATTCGCGGCCCGGAGGAGGTCGGCGTTCGCGTCCTCGTGGACTCGCGCTACGCCCGCGACTCGTGGGACAGCGTCCGGAAGTACTTCCCCGAGACCGAGCGCGAGGAGTTCCAGCCCGTGAGTCCCGACATGCTGTCGCTCGGACTGGAGCGGTTCTGGCGCGGGCAGGAGTAGGTGTTCTCGGTCGGGAGCGCTCCGACTACGCCCGCCCCGAGGTCACGTCGATTTCAGCGGTCTGCGAGAACGTCCTGTCGTCACGTTCGTCGCGGCGTTCGCGCAGACGCTCGCGGAGGTCGGCCTCGAACGCGTCCTTCTCGTCGCCGAACCGCTCCGGCGAGCAGAACGACAGCGAGAAGACGTAGCCCACGGCTTCGTCTATCGTCCACTCGCGCTCGACCCGGAGCGTTCGGACCTCCACGTCGGCGAACCCGCGGGCTTCGAGCAGTTCGTCCCACGGGTCGTCATACTCCTCGACCGGACCGGTTCGCTCAGGCAGGTCGTCGAGGTACTCGTCGGCGACGTCGTACGCCGCCGCCTCCCAATCCTCCACTCCCCTCGTGAGCCACTCGGTGTCGGCGACAGTGGCTACGCCGCCGCCCGGTTCGGTCATCCGATGGACGCAGTCGAGGGTCGCGCCCTGCTGCATCCAGTGGAACGACCGGCCCATCGTCGTGAGTCGGACGGTCCCGAGGTCGCTCCAGAGGCCCTCGCGCAGGTCGGCGTCGGACCCGACGACCCACTCGACGTTCTCCACCCCGGCCTCTCTGGCCTTCCGGCGGGCCTCTCGAAGCATCTCCTCGTTCGGGTCCATCCCGACCACCTCGCCGACGCGGGCCGCGAGGGGGATAGCGAGCTGGCCCGTCCCACACCCGAGGTCGAGGACGCTGGCGGACTCGTCTAACTCGAATCGGTCTTCGAGGTACCGGACGACGCGCTCGCCGTAGTCGGGGCGATACTCGGCGTAGTACTCCTCGGTCCCGTCGAACCGAGAGGTCGAATCGTCGTCGCTCATAGTTCGCCTTCGTGACCGCGCTCGGAGAAAGCGTCGCTCGATGACGGTTCTCGCGTCGCACCGCTACCGCGCCCTCGGCCACCTCGTCCACTTTCACTTTCACCGCGCCCATGGCTCGCGTTTAACCCCGTCAGGCGACTATCCTGTATCACCCAACGGGAGGCAATTAAATGAAACAACCAGCCACCCCACCCGCCGACGAAGCGGCCGTCCGAATCGAGTCGTACGAGCGTACCAACAGCGACGGGAACCCGGAACTCGTCCTCTACAACCCCGACGAGAGCCACGAGTGGATAAACGCCGCACCGGCGAGTACCGTCGAACTGGAGGACTGGCGATGAGCGCGGAACGCGACGCGGCGGAGAGCGACGCGCCCGAACGCACCGCGGAGTACTACGTCGTCAGTCCGTCGCCGACCACGAAGAAGCGCCACCGACCGGACGAGACCGGCGACGAACCTGCGTGTCGGGCGTTCCTCCACCGGGACGACGCCGAGTGGCGGAAACTCACGCCCCGCCAGACGGTCTTCTACGACGACTGCACGAACTGCTTCCCTCGCGAGTCGTAGTCCGTCACCGCTCCTCGACGACCTCGCGCTCCCGCCCGCCACCGGACACGACGTGCGCGTCCTCGGGGGCGAACCCGACCAACAGGCGTTCGGTCTCGGGTCGCTCGGCCATCCGGAGGGTCACGTCCCGGCCCTGCCACTCCAGATGCACGCGGAACGACTCGCCGAGGAACTCCACCGTCTCCACGCTCGCCTCGAAGGCGTTTCGATTGGCGTCGCGGACCAGATGCTCCGGGCGGACGCAGAAGACGACCTCGCTCCCGTCCGGGGCGTCGAGGGCGAGGTGGAAGGAGGTCCCGCCGACGCGGACCGCCCCGTCGTCGGCCTCGCCCGCGAAGACGTTGTTCTCGCCGAGGAACTCCGCGACGAACCGGGTGTTCGGGCGGCGGTACACGTCCTCCGGCCGACCGACCTGCTCGACGCGGCCGTCGCTCATCACCGCCACCCTGTCGCTCACCGCGAGGGCCTCCTCTTGGTCGTGGGTGACGTAGACGGTCGTAATCCCCAACTCGGACTGGATGGCCTTGACCTGCGTCCGGAGGGTCTGGCGGAGTCTGGCGTCGAGCGCGCTCATGGGTTCGTCGAGCAGGAGCACGTCCGGGCCGGGCGCGAGCGCCCGCGCCAGCGCGACGCGCTGGCGCTGTCCGCCCGAGAGTTCGCCCGGAGCGCGGTCCTCGAAGCCCGGTAGGTCCACCAGTTCGAGCAGGTCGGCCACGCGGGCCGCCTTCGACTGACCGCCGGGCGGGTCCCGGAATCGTAGGCCGTAGCCGACGTTCTCGCCCACGGTCATGTGCGAGAACAGCGCGTAGTTCTGGAAGACGATGCCCACGTCGCGGTCCTCCGGGGGAACCCCGGTCATCTCCCGACCGCCGAATCGAACCGTCCCCGAGTCCGGCGACTCGAACCCGGCGATGGCTCTGAGTGTGGTCGTCTTCCCGCACCCCGAGGGACCGACGAGCGTGAAGAACTCGCCGTCGTCCACGTCGAGGCTCACGTCCCGCAGGGCGGTCACACCGTCGAACGACTTCGAGATGCCGTCCAACCGCAGGTCACTCACGCCTCCCACCTCCGGCGGCGTTCGTGGCTTGCGCCGCCTCGCCTCGGGAGGCGTTCGTCCCTCACGCCTCCCACCTCCCACCGAGTCGGTCCACGACGACGAAACTGAGGCTGGTGACGACCAGCAGGACCGTCCCCATCGCGGTCGCGGGACCGAGCGTGCGGTTGCCGATATAGCGCTCGACGGCGACTGGCATCGTGTAGCTACTGCTTCCGGTGGCCAAAATCACCGTCGAATCGAACTCGCCGATGCTGATGGCGAAGGCGAAGGCGGCCCCGGCCGCGACGCCCGACGCCACGAGCGGGAGTTCCACGTCGAGCAACGCCCGGACGCGGGTCGCGCCGAGCGCCCGCGCCGACTCCACGACCGAGCGGTCCACCCCCGCCAGCAGGGGCGAGACGTTCCGGACCACGAAGGGGTAGGCCGCGACGGCGTGGGCCGCGACGATGGCGACCGGTCCCGTGACCTGCAGGCGGTGACCGAACAGTTCGACCCCGAAGACTAGTCCCCGGAGCATGCCGAGACCGACGACGACGCCGCTGACCGCGAGCGGGGCCATCGCCGCGGCGTCCGCGAGTCTGCCGCGCTCGCCGCCCCGCGAGGTGAGGACCGAGACGGTGACGCCCATCGGGAGCGCGACCAGCAGGGCGGCGACGCCGAACAGGAGGGAGTTGCGGACCGCGACGCCGGGCTTGGTCTGAAACGACGCCCCTTCGACCTGTCGCTGGACGAGGAACTGGTAGTACTGGAGGGTGACGCCGTTGGGTCCGGTCAGGCTCTCGGTCACCATGGTCGCTATCGGACCGACGAACACCACGGCGACCACGAGCGCGTAGGTGACGACGCCTGCGCGTTCGAGCGCGGCGAGCGCCGAGGGCGACTCGGGGAGGAGTCGCTTGCGGGGCGGCGGGTTCGCGGCCCGGCCGCCGCCCGACTGGCGCGCCTCGTACCGGAGGTAGCCGTAGGTCAGCGCGAGCGAGACGACGGTCTCGGCCACCGCGAGCGTCGCGGCCTCCGCGTACTCCAACTCCTGCACAAGCGAGTAGACCCACACCTCGACCGTGGCGAGTCGGAACCCGCCGAGCGCCAGCACGATGGGGAACGACATGAACGTGAAGACGAACGTCAGGAGCGCGCCCGTCAGAACCGCGGGCAGGAGTTGGGGTGCCAGCACGTCCCGGAACGCGCGCCACGGGTTCGCGCCGAGCGACCGAGCGGTCTCGACCATCCGGGCGTCCACGCTCTCCCACGCCGCCGTCGTGACGCGGGCGACCAGCGGCGCGTTGTAGAAGGCGTGGGCGACCACGATGGCTTCGAGCGTGAACAGCAGGTTCACGCGGCCGACCCCGAGCGCCGCGAGCAGGTCGTTCAGCGGGCCGTTCGTGCCGAAGAAGGCGACGAAACCGATGGCGACCATGATGGAGGGCATCACGAACGGGAGGATGGTCAGCGACCGGAGCGTCCGCCTGCCGGGGAACTCGTAGCGCGAGAGGACGTAGGCACCGGGCAGGCCGAGCAGGACGCTCGCAATCGTCGAGAGGAGCGCCTGATACGCGGTGAACCCGAACAGGCCGAGGGGCGAGTCGGCGGCGACCGACGCCACGTCGCCGAACTCCCCGGCGAAAACCGGGGCGAGCGCGCCGAAGTAGAACGGGTCGGTCAGCACGTCGGCGACCACGTCGGGGGTCCACTCGCCGCGACCCGAACCGCGTCGGCGAACACCGTGAGGACCGGGTAGTAGAAGACGACCGCGAGAACGACGGCAGTCGCGACTCCGAGGAGACCGATGGCGTGGCGTTCGAACCATCGGGCAGACCCACCGCGCCGCGTCGGTGCGCGCGGTTCGCCGGAGCGGGGCGTTCCGGAGGGGTCGGCGCGCTCGGCGGCGTCGCCGCGCCCGTCGGTGAGCACCCGACGACTTCCGTCTGAAGTCGTGTCCCCGCCGACCTCATCTCCGGATGTGTTCCCGCCGACCCCGTCTCCGGGTCCGTCGCCTCGGGTCACGCGCCGCTTACGACCCGCCCGCTATCTGGCGCGCCCACTCGTCCACCCACTGGTCCACGTTCCCCTGCAGTTCCTCGTAGGTGAAGGTGACGGGGTTCTCGGGCACCTTGGCGTACTTCTCGAACTCGTCGCTGAGCGGTGCCCAGTCGGTCGCGGGGAACTGGACGTTGAGTTGCGCTATTTTCTTCTGGGCCTGCTTCGAGAGCAGGAAGTTCATGAACGCTTCGGCGAGTTCCGGGTTGTCGGTGTCCGCGAACTTCGCCATCCCTTCGGGGTTGGCGTACCCCTGATTGTTCAGGAAGCCGACCTGATGCTTCGACAGGTCCTTGTCCTGCCGGTTCGCGTACACTTGGTCGGTCGAGTACGAGACCACCATCGGAGCCTCGCCGTTCTCGTAGGCGGTGTAGGCGTCGCTCCACGACCCCAGAATCGTGATGCCGTTGTCGTCGAGTTTCTTCCAGTAGTCGAGGTACTGGTCCTCGCCGATGGTGTTGACCGTCCACAGGAGGAACGCCCGGCCCGTGGCGGCGGTCTTGGCGTTCTGGACGATGAGGTCGCCCTGATAGCGGTCCTTCAGCAGGTCCTGAAACGTCTCGGGGGGTTTCTGTATCTCGTTGCCGTTGTAGACGAGACTGATGTATCCCGTGTCGTAGGGAATCGCCCGGTTCTCGGGGTCGAACTTGAGACCCTCCTTCACGTGGCCGTAGTGCGAGAGACCGTCGGCCACCGGTTCGAACAGACGCTTCTGGCCGAGTTTCTCGTCGATGCGGATGAGGTGGTCCACGTTGAGTCCGACGTACACGTCGGTGTCGATATCGACGCCCTGTGAGGCCTGCTGGATGTAGTGGTTGAGTTCGTTCTCGGGCGTCTCCCACTCGACGGTCACGTCGGGGTGGCGCTCCTCGAAGGTGTTCTTGAGCCACGCGCCCGGCGAGGAACTCGGCGCGTCCACGAACGAACTGTAGGTCGCGACCTTCAGCGTCCCGCTCAGACTGTCCTGCGTCGTGGTCTCGGCGGTCGTCTCCTCGGTAGTCGTCTGGGTCTCCGTCTCCGTGGTGGTCGTCGCCTGCTCGCTCTCGCCGCCACCCACGCATCCGGCGAGACCGAGAAGCGTCGTCGTCGCGCCGCTCTTCAGCACCGTGCGTCGTTTCATTACCGGGTGGTTACAGCCGGTGATACTTAATTGGCGTCATCCGCGCCGAGGGCGCGCGGTCGATAGCCGAAAGACTTTGACATGGGGGTTCGACGTGCGGAGTATGTCCGCTCGGCGACAATGGGTGTTAGCAGGTGTCCTCGTGCTGCTGGGCCTGCTCTCTGCCGCAGTGCTGTTCGACGTTCTCGGCACCGTCTTCTTCGCCGTTACGGTGGCGTACGTCCTCGTACCGCTTCACCAGCGTTTCGTCGAGCGAGGGATGCCGTCGTGGTGGGCCAGCGCCGCCTCGACGGTCGTCGCGTTCGTCGGCGTCCTCCTGTTCTTCGCGTCGTTCGGCTTTCTGGTCTACCGGCGACGAGACGACCTGCTCCGATTCCTCGTCGGACTCCCCGAGAGTTTCACCGTCGAACTACTCGGCGCGGCGTACACCATCGACGCCGGGGTCCTGACGGAACTCGCCCGCACGTACCTCGGGGCCGGAGTGATAGCACTGGCGCGACTCGCTCCGGTGCTGGCCCTCAAGGGGACGCTGTTCGCGCTGTTGGTGTTCGCACTGCTGGTACGGCGTCGAGAGGCGCGTCGTGCCCTGCTCGCGCCGATTCCCCACGCCTACAGGGACGTCGTGGCCGCGCTACACGAGCGCACCCGAGAGACGCTCTCGGCCATCTACGTACTGCAGGCCGCGACCGCCGTGGGCACCTTCCTCGTCGCGCTTCCGGTGTTCTACGTGCTGGGTTACGAATTCGTCTTCACGCTCGCGCTCGTGGCGGGGTTCCTCCAGTTCCTGCCCATCGTCGGCCCGTCGTTTCTGGTCGTCCTGCTGGCAGTTTACCGCCTGACCGCCAACGACGTGGTCGGGGCGGCGCTGGTCCTCGTCCTCGGCGGGGTCGTCGTCGGATGGCTCCCCGACGCGGTCATCCGGACGCGTCTGGCGCGCCAGACGGCCAACCTCCCGGGGAGTCTCTACTTCATCGGATTCACCGGCGGTCTGCTCAGTGTCGGTCCAATCGGGTTCATCGCGGGACCGCTGGTGGTCGCGCTCCTCGCTGAGGCCACCGAGTTGCTCGCCGCCGAGGTCAACGGGTACGACCGCGCGCAGACCGAGTAGGACACGCCGAAGTGGGAGAGTTCGTCGAGGGGAGTTCTCCGCTGTCGCAGTCCGCCAGATTCGAGTAGTAGATGGCTTCCCCGGTATCGCCGCGTTCGGGTCACGGCGGATGGAAGCGGGGTATCCCACCGCGCGGAACGCTCCGCAACTCGGAGGTGACTACCTCGACACCGCCGACGCTTCACGACCCCGTCTCGATGGGTCCGCCGACCGTCTCCCACTCGGTCAAACTCCCCTCGTAGAACCCCACGTCATCGTAGCCCAGCGACGAGAGGACGACGTAGGTGTGGCTGATTCGCCGGGCGGTGTTGCAGTAGAGGACCACCCGCTTGTCCGGCGTGATGCCGTGGGCGGCCAGAATCTCCGCCAGTTCGTCACGGGGTTTCAGCCCACGGGTCTCGTCGTCTACGAGTTCCTTCCAGTCGAGGTTGACCGCGCCGGGGACGTGGCCCTCCTCGTACTCCCAGTCGTCGCGGGTGTCCACGATAACGCTGTCCGGGTCCTCGATGGCCGCCTCGACGTCCTCGTGGTCCACGAGCGGCGAGTCGGTCGGGTCCCGAACCTCGTAGTCGGCGGGTTCGACCGCGGGTGGTTCGCTGCTCGTCTCGTACTCGCGCATCCACGAACTGAAGTCGCCGTCGAGCAGTCGGAGGTCGGTGTGTCCGTACAGTTCCGCGGTCACGAGGAACCGCGCGGCGAACACGCCGTGGGTGTCGTCGTAGGCGACGATGGTATCGTCGGCGGTGATGCCTGCCGCGCCCAGCAGGTCAGCCCACGCGTCCGCGCCGGGCAACATCCCCTCGCTCTCGTCGGTGTCGCTCCGGAACTCGTCGAAGGGGATGCTGACCGCGCCGGGGACGTGGCCGATGCCGTCGTACTCCCACCCGTCGCGCACGTCCACCACCGTCACGTCGTCGAGGTGGTCCGCGAGCCACTCGGCGCTCACTACGACGTTCTCGTTCATGCCCGGGACGTAGACGTGCGGGGAGTAAATGCGCCCGGGTTCGGTCGTCTCTCGCCCGAACTCACAGGTACCGGAAGGAATTGCGGGTTCCGGACGCGGCGGTTCGGAGCGTTCGCGCCCGGGACTGTATCAGTTCGGGGATACTTCTCGGACAGGAGAGACAACCGGCAACAGTTTCCGGTAGGGCCGACAGAAGGCGTTACCTACCGTTAGTAAAGAGGATATAACGTGAGGGCGTCTACGTCTAGACGTAATGAGCGACACCGAGTACGCAAACGACGTTCTCGTCTCCGCCGACTGGGTGGAGAATCACCTCGACGAGTTCCAGAGCGACGACCCCGAGTACCGACTCGTGGAAGTCGACGTAGACACCGAAGCCTACGACGAGGACCACGCACCGGGCGCTATCGGCTTCAACTGGGAGACCCAACTGCAGGACCAGACCCAGCGCGACATCCTCGAGAAGGGCGACTTCGAGGACCTGCTCGGGAGCCACGGCATCACCGAGGACTCGACGGTCGTCCTCTACGGCGATAACTCGAACTGGTTCGCGGCCTACGCCTACTGGCAGTTCAAGTACTACGGCCACGACGACGTGCGCCTCCTCGACGGCGGCCGCGAGTACTGGCTCGACAACGACTACCCGACCACCGACGAGGTGCCGGAGTTCTCCGAACAGAGCTACGACGCCGGTGGCCCCCGCGAGTCCATCCGCGCGTACCGCGACGACGTCGAGAAGGCCATCGACCGCGGCGTCCCGCTCGTGGACGTCCGGTCGCCCGAGGAGTACAGCGGCGAGGTCCTCGCCCCGCCGGGACTCCAAGAGACCGCCCAGCGCGGCGGCCACATCCCCGGCGCGAAGAACATCTCGTGGGCCGCGGTCACCAACGAGGACGGCACGTTCAAGACCCGCGACGAACTCGCGGACCTCTACAGCGAGGAGGGCATCGACGGCGAGGGCACCACCGTCGCCTACTGCCGCATCGGCGAGCGCTCCTCGGTCGCGTGGTTCGCGCTCCACGAACTGCTCGGCTACGACGACACCGTCAACTACGACGGGTCGTGGACCGAGTGGGGGAACCTCGTGGACGCCCCCATCGAGACCGGTAGCGGAGAATAAGGTCGGGTTTCGGGACAAAAGACGTGCCGCTGGCGGTTCATCTGCTCCGACCGCTCAATACCAAATGGATTTCTTTAGACGCACCGGAGATTCGACAGTACTGTAGTCGCCTTTTCGTCGGTTCCGGACCGTTCCTGTTCGTGAACCTCGGCGAAAATTGACCCGCTAATAACCTGCGTATAAATACATATAAACAAGGACTGGGAATCGACACGATACGATGCGAAGAACGGTATTAGCAGTCTGTTTGTTCGGCATACTCGTTCTCTCAGGATGTGCGGGTTCGCTGAGCGGAACCACCGATTCGAGAACGTCAGTCCCGCTCGAGAAGGTGAGTTTCCCGGAAGGGACGAACGAATCCGGAATCGAAAATCGGCAGACAGTCGTCAACAATCACGACGACTTTCTCGCCGACAAGAACTACGAAGCGACGTTCGAGATTCGAAGGGACCGAGGCGGAAACACTACCGTCATTCGTTCGGTCACGGAGAGCAATCTCGATACGAGACGGCTCAGAGTTCGGATGGAACGAGGAGACGGGACCGCGCCCGCCCTCTTCGTCAACGAAACGACCGTGTTTCGGAAACAGGACATGAGCGGGACGTCCCCGTTGTACATCGTCAAACCTCGGAAGGAGGCCGGTTTCGACGACGCGAGCCACCGAGAGTGGCACCGGAAAAACACGTGGGCCAACGACACCGTTTCCATCTTGCCGACTTCCGCGACAGAACTCCTTCGGACGGTGAACTACACGGAAGCAGAAGCCTACCGCCGGGACGGCCGAACGTTCATCGAGTACCGATTCCACCAAGAGAACTACACGTGGTTCCCGGTAGACGCGACAAACTTCACCAGTACGGCGGTAATCGACGAGCGAGGTCTCATTCATCGAATCACCCACCGATACACCCTGTCGAAGGGGAACGAGACGGTGAGCGTTCGCCGACAGTATCGGGTCGAAGTAGGTGGCAACGTGACGGTGGAACAGCCGGACTGGCTCGGGGAAGCGTACGAACAGTCGAAGGGCAGGTCGTAGCGTCGGCGTCCGCAAGTCCCGAGTCGCAGACAGGGAGCGCGCCGGAGGCGAGACCGAGCGAACGCTCTCGACGGGTCACACCGTCGAACTTCCCCTGAAAGTCGAGTTCGCGACGGCGGGTGGCCTGTTTCCGGCCTCGGCCCGGCGACTCTCGGCGCGGCGTTTCTACTCCCGCACGTGTTCGGGCCAAGGACGAAGGAATTTACGCGACATCTGCCAGATGGGCGACACGCCCGGCTTCTACCATTCCCTTCCATCGTCCGCGGAGCAGGACGTACTCCTCGACCGCTCCGACGTTTCGCCGCAGACGCTACTTACAAGCGACTGGTGTCCGTAGACCCGGACATGAACGCCGACGAGTTCCTCGACACCGTTCGTGACGAGAACGAGACTGCGCTCTCGCGGCTCGGGTCCTCGAAGTCGCTCTACGCCGAGACCGAGGGCGAGATGGAACCGGAGACCGTGTTCCGCGCCGCCGCGGAGGCCGAGTACGCCGCCAGCGAGACGTTCCAGCAGTGGGCCGACGACGAGGAGAGCGACCAGCGAGTTCGCGACGCCTTCGAGGAGTTCGCCGAGCAAGAGCGCGACCACTACGAGCAGGTCGTGGCGAAACTCGACGAGGACCACGAACCGAGCGAGGTGCCCGCGATTCACGAGTACCTCCGCGGCGTCGAGGGCGACCCCGGCCGCGTCGGTGGGTTCTTGGGGCGGACGCTCGCCAGCGAGAAGTCCAAAGAGCAGATGGTCGGGTTCTTCGTCGGGCAGGCCGACCCCCAGACCGCCCAACTGTTCCGCGATTTGGGCGACGACTTAGACGGGCAACTGGAGCACGGAAGGGAGCTTCTGGAGTCGGTCTGCGAGAGCGACGAGGACCGTGACGCCGCGCTAGAGGCCGCCAACGGCGCGATTCAGGTCGCCTACGAGGAGTACACCGAGACGTTGGAAGGGATGGGCGTGAATCCGAAACCGGTCTGTTGACGCACTCCTATCGGTCAGCGTCCGATTTACTCTAGCAATACTTTGACATTTTCCCGTTCGGCGCCCGATTTACTAGAGAAACGTGCCGGAATACGAGACTTAATCAGGATACCCGCGTCTCGGTCGTAACGTGACAGGTTCAGACTGGGAGCTATACACCCAAGAGAACGTCTTGGTCGCGAAGTTTCCCGAAGGGATGCCAGCGGACGAGGAGGAGTTCGCAAAGGTCAACGAACGCTTCGAAGAACTTGCCGCGAGAGACGGCGTGACGTCGCACATCTCGTTCGTCCAGATGGACGACGCGTTACACGAGGGCGTGTACGAGAAGGCGGCCGAGGCCGCACGCGTCGGCAAAACCTACGGTATCACGAAGTGGGCGATGGTCTCGGAGGGCATCAAGAAGATGGCCATCGCGAGTTCCATCAAGGAGATAGATGGGGTCGAGACGACGACGACGTCGAGTTTCGACGACGCGATGGAGTGGGCGCGGGAGTGACGGCGGTCTCTCGGTAACCCTGCGTGAACGGTCCTCTCGCAGGACGTCACCCCCCGAAGTTGCGACGAGAGGGTAAAGTAGCTTCAATCCCTACCTCGCGTTACAATGAGCGACGCCGACTCCGGGCCGCTTTCGCCGGACAGACCCGAGGCCGAGAGCGACTTCCGGGTCGATGCCCCCTTCGACCCCGCGGGCGACCAACCCGACGCCATCGAGCAGTTGGCCGAGGGGTTCCAATCGGGCATGGACAAGCAGACGCTGCTGGGGGTGACGGGGTCCGGGAAGACCAACACCGTTTCGTGGGTGGTCGAGGAGATTCAGAAGCCCACGCTGGTCATCGCACACAACAAGACGCTGGCGGCGCAGTTGTACGAGGAGTTCCGCAACCTCTTCCCGGACAACGCCGTCGAGTACTTCGTCTCCTACTACGACTACTACCAACCGGAGGCCTACGTCGAGCAGACCGACAAGTACATCGAGAAAGACGCCTCCATCAACGAGGAAATCGACCGCCTCAGACACTCCGCGACCCGGTCGCTGCTGACCCGCGACGACGTCATCGTGGTGGCCTCCGTCTCGGCCATCTACGGGCTGGGCGACCCGCGCAACTACGAGGAGATGAGCCTCCGCCTCGAAGTGGGCGACGAAATCGGCCGCGACGAACTCCTCGCGCGACTCGTGGACCTGAACTACGAGCGCAACGACGTGGACTTCACGCAGGGCACCTTCCGGGTTCGGGGCGACACCATCGAAATCTTCCCGATGTACGGCCGGTACGCCGTGCGCGTGGAGTTGTGGGGCGACGAGATAGACCGCATGATGAAAGTGGACCCCCTCGAAGGGGAGGTCCAATCGCAGGAGTCGGCGGTCCTCGTCCACCCCGGTGAGCACTACTCGATTCCGGAGCAGACGATGGCCGACGCCATCGCCGAAATCGAGTCGGACCTCGACGACCGCATCCGGTACTTCGAGCGGAACAACGACCTCGTCGCGGCCCAGCGCATCGAGGAGCGCACGACCTTCGACTTGGAGATGATGAAGGAGGCCGGCTACTGCTCGGGCATCGAGAACTACTCGGTCTACCTCTCGGACCGCGAACCCGGAGACGCGCCGTTCACCCTGCTCGACTACTTCCCCGACGACTTCCTCACGGTCATCGACGAGTCCCACCAGACCGTGCCCCAGATAAAGGGCCAGTTCGCGGGCGACAAGTCGCGCAAGGACAGCCTCGTGGAGAACGGCTTCCGCCTGCCGACCGCCTACGACAACCGGCCGCTCACGTTCGAGGAGTTCGAGAAGAAGACCGACAAGACCCTCTACGTCTCGGCGACCCCCGCCGACTACGAGCGCGAGCAGAGCGACCAGATAGTCGAGCAAATCGTTCGGCCCACGCACCTCGTGGACCCGAAGGTGGAGGTGTCGGACGCCGAGGGCCAGATAGACGACCTGATGGACCGCATCGAACACCGGACCGCGAACGACGAGCGCGTCCTCGTGACGACCCTGACCAAGCGCATGGCCGAGGACCTGACGGAGTATCTGGAGGAGGCGGGCGTGGCGGTCGAGTACATGCACGACGAGACCGACACGCTCGAACGCCACGAACTCGTCCGGGGCCTCCGACTCGGCGAGTTCGACGTGTTGGTCGGCATCAACCTCCTGCGCGAGGGCCTCGACATCCCCGAGGTCAGCCTCGTGGCCATCCTCGACGCCGACCAGCAGGGGTTCCTGCGCTCGGAGACCTCGCTCGTCCAGACGATGGGTCGGGCCGCCCGGAACGTCAACGGCGAGGTGGTCCTCTACGCCGACGAGGTCACGGACGCGATGGAGGCCGCCATCGGCGAGACCCAGCGCCGCCGCCGCATCCAGCAGGAGTACAACGAGGAACACGGCTTCGAGGCGACGACCATCGAGAAGGAGGTCTCGGACGCCAACCTGCCGGGAAGCAAGACCGACACCTCCGGCGTCACCGACGGCGAACCCGAGACCGACGACGAGGCCGAGCGCAAAATCGAGCAACTGGAGGAGCGCATGGAGGAAGCCGCGAACAATCTGGAGTTCGAGTTGGCGGCGGACATCCGCGACCGCATCCGGGAACTCCGCGAGGAGTTCGAGGTAGACGTGGACGTGGAGGGCGACGGGGTACCGGAACCGACCGACGGGTTCTGAGAGTTTTCCCGGCTAACGTCGGTCAGACTGGTTTTGGAGTTGTCGAAGAGAGGCAGCCCGGTCGCCCGACACGAACTCACTCCGTCTCGGATTCGGGCGCGTTGGTCAGTTTCTCGCCCGCGTCGTCCGCGTCCGCGCCGTCCAGGTCCATCTCGCCGTCCCCGTCCGCATCATCGAACTCCGCCAGCATCTCGTCCATGTCGTCCAGTCCGAGCAGTTCCGCCGTCTCGGCGTCGAAGTCGAGGCTCTCCAGCGATTCGCCGTCGCCGACGGGACTTACGTCGCTCCCGGTCAGGTGCTTGCCGTACCGACCCACGAGCGATGTGAGTTCCTGCGGCAGGACGAAACTCGTCGAGTCGCCCTGTCCGATGGCGTCCAGCGTCTCCATCCCCTTGTCGATGACCGCGCGCTCGCCCATCGACTCGGCGGACTTCGCGCGGAGCACGGTCGAAATCGAGTCGCCCTGCGCCTCCAGAATCTGGCTCTGCTTCTCGCCCTGCGCGCGGATGACGTTCGACGCTCTCTCGCCTTGGGCCTTCTCGACCGCGCTCCGGCGCTCGCCCTGCGCTTCGAGAATCATCGCCCGGCGGCGGCGCTCGGCCGCAGTCTGTTGCTCCATCGCGCTCACGACGGTCGGCGTGGGCATCACCGACTGCACCTCCACCGCCTCGACACGGACGCCCCAGTCGTCGGTCGGCCGGTCGAGTTGGTCGTGGATGCGGGAGTTTATCTCCTTCTGCTCTCGCAACGTGTCGTCGAGTTCCATGTCGCCGACCACCGCACGGAGCGTGGTCTGGGCGAGGTCCGAGACCGCCTTCTCGTAGTTATCGACCTCCAGATACGCCTTCTCGGCGTCCATCACGCGGATGTAGATGACCGCGTCGGCGGTCACGGGCGAGTTGTCCTCCGTGATGGCCTCCTGCTGGGGCACGTCGAGCGTCTGGGTCCGCATGTCGAAGGTGTGGGTCTCGCTGACGAGCGGCGGAATCACGTTCAGACCGGGACCCAACAGTCCCCGGTACTCGCCGAACACCGTCAGCGCGCGCTTCTCGTAGGGACCGACGATTTCGACAGCGCTGGCGAGGACCGCGAGGACGAGTCCCAGCGCGAGGAGTCCCAGTACGGTCACGAGATTCAGGGACGGGAGGAGGAAGAGGACCGCGAGGACCGCGAGGACGCCCGCCAGCGCGCGAGAGAGGTTCGCGCCCGCGGTGAGTCGCCCCA
The DNA here is from genome assembly GCF_010747475.1 of Halorussus sp. MSC15.2. NCBI lineage: Archaea > Methanobacteriati > Methanobacteriota > Halobacteria > Halobacteriales > Haladaptataceae > Halorussus > Halorussus sp. MSC15.2. The sequence goes on from NZ_VSLZ01000005.1 coordinate 24,004, forward strand.
GTTCGTAGAAGGGATTCATGTTTCTCAGTCGATGCTATAGGGGCTTAACGTTTGACGTTTATGTTGCTCGCCGGACAATGGGACGTATGGCGAACACGCGCGTCGCTGTCGCGAAGGGGTTCTCGGTCGCGGTGGTGGTCCTGCTCGCGGTCATCGGAGCGTACGTCCTCCTCGCGCTCGGCGGCTTCTCGGACTCGGGACTGCTGGTCTACCTGCTGACGCTCTCGTTCGCGCTCACCGGCACCCGGGGCGTCTGGACCGGCCGGTACAAGGTCGCGGCCGTCGGCGCCGTCGGGATGGCGGTCGCGGCGGCACTGCAGGCCGCGTTTCTGGTCGGTCTGGCGGCGATGCTGGTGGTGGCGGTGGTGCTGGGGTACTCCGGACGGGCGCGGGAGCATCTCGACTCGGAGTAGTCCGGGAGCGACCTACAACTGCGTCTCGATGGTCTCGGCGGTCTTCTCGCCGACGCCCTCCACTTCCCGCAACTCCGCGGCCGACGCGGCCCGAATCCCCTCGACGCTCCCGAACCGCCGGAGGAGTTTCCGGCGGGTCTCCGGGCCGATGCCCGGCACGTTGTCGAGTTCGGTCGAGACGTCGTCGCGCAGGGTCTGGTGGTACTGGACCGCGAACCGGTGGGCCTCGTCGCGGACGCGCTGGAGGACGTGGAGGTGGTCGGCGTCGCTCGGCCAGTCGAAGGTGCCGTCCGGCGTAATCACGACCTCCTCGTCCTTGGCGAGCGCGATTGCGGGCACGTCCCAACCGGCCTCGGCCAGCGCCTCTCTAGCCGCGGCGAGTTGCCCCTCGCCGCCGTCGATGAGCAGGAGGTCGGGGTCCGGTCTATCGTCGCGGCCCTCGACCGCGCGAGTGGCCCGCCAGCGCACGAGGTCGTACATGTTGGCGTAGTCGTCGTTCTCGTCGGTGAGTTTCTTCCGGCGGTAGCCCGACTTGTCGGCCGACCCGTCCTCGAACACCACGTCGCTCCCGACCGCGTGCTTGCCCTGCGCGTGACTCACGTCGAAGCCCTCGATGCGTCGCGGAACCCGGTCGAGGTCGAGAGCGTCGCGGAGCGCCGCGAGGGCGTCGGGTTCGCTCGCGCCGCGTCGAGCGTTCTTCAGCGCGAGGTCCACCAGCGTCGCCTCTCGACCGGCACCGGGGACGCGGGCCGCGACGCCCTCGCGTTCGAGCCAGTCGAGGACGTCCGCGTCGTCCGGTCGGTCGGAGAACAGGAGCGCGTCGGGCAACTCGCGCTCGGTGTAGTACTGGGTCACGAACGCCGAGAGGACCGCGCCCGGCCGGGTGTCGGCGTCGGGCGCGTCGGTCTCCGCGTCGCCCTCGGGGACCGTCACGGCGTGGCGCTCGCGGGCGACGAGTTGGCCCGACTCGCTGTGGAGGCGCGCCACGGTCGCGGTGTCGCCCTCCAGCGCGACGCCCAGCACGTCCACGGTGCGCTCGTCGCTCTCGCTGGCGACCACTTGGCCCGCGCCGCCGTGGAACCCCTCGACGGCCTCCAGTTTGTCCCGGAGGTTGGCCGCGCGCTCGAACTCCTGATTCGCGGCGGCCTCCTCCATCTCCCTGCGGAGCGGGTCGGCGAGGACGCCGGTCTCGCCCTCGAAGAACCGGACGACCGACTCCACGTCGGCGACGTAGGAGTCCCGGTCGATTTCGGCGGTACAGGGACCCGTACAGAGACCGATGTCGTAGTCGAGACAGGGTCGGTCGCGGTTGGCGAACTTGTGGTCCGAACACCCCCGGACGCCGTAGGTCTCCCGGAGCGCCTTCACGACCGTCTCGACCCGCGTCTTCTGGGTGAACGGACCGAAGACTCGCGGACCCGCGGCGTCCGGACCGCGGACGCCGCCCCCGTCGCTCCGGGCGCGGGCCTCCGGGTCGGGGTCGCGGGTTATCTCGATGCGGGGGAACTCGTGGTCGGTGAGTTGGACCAGCGGGTAGGACTTGTCGTCCTTCAGTCGGACGTTGTACTTCGGCTGGAACCGCTTGATGAGGTTGGCCTCCAGCAGGAGCGCCTGCGTCTCGGTGTCGGTGACCGAGTAGTCGATGCTGTCTGCGCGCTGGACCATCCGGCGGATTCGCTCGCCCCGCGGGTCGGCGTACGACCGAACCCGGTCGCGGAGGTCCACGGCCTTGCCGACGTAGACCACCGTCTCACCGTCCTCGAACTGGTAGACCCCCGGTTCGCGTGGCAACTCCGCCGCGCGCTCGCGGACCGCGTCCCCGTCCATCGAGCGCGGCTAGTCGCTACGTGGCTTTGAACCTGTTCCTACCGCCGCCCGAAGCCGTCGGGCGACGTCCTCGGCGTCGTCGTCGCGGACCGGCACTCGCATCGGGTCGTCGCCGGCGCGTTCGATGACGAGTTCGCGCTCGCGGGAACTGAGGTAGAGCGCGACGAGCGCGAGGGCCGCGAGGACGAGTAACGCGCCGCCGACGAGCAGGCCGGTCGTGAGGGTGCCGAGCGCCTTCGGGAGAAGAGAGACGAGTTCCGTGACGCCGGTCTCCGGCGTGTTTTCGGGCGGGTTCGCGGCTCCGAGTTGGTCGAGGATACCGCTTGTCTTCAGGAGGAAGCCGCCGCCGAACAGGACCGCACCGTAGACGCCGGTCCGGACGCCCCACTCGACGTAGGAGTCCTGTCCGGTGGTCTCGACGTTCGCGTCGAGGACGTTGGGCCGGTCGGCGTGGTCGAACCGCCGCCCGTCGCCGTCGGGGGTGAACACGAGGACCCGGTGGGTCGTGACCGCGACGCGTGCGCCTTCGACGGTGAACTCGTCTTCGACCTCCTCCCCTTGGAACAGCATCTCGGAGAGGCGGTCGTCCGTCGCCTCGGACAGCGGAGACTGACTCATCTTCATTACGTCGCCGAGAGAGAACTACGACGGTCGTGGCCGATACTTCGTACTCCGTGTCCCCAGCGTTCCTGCCACCCGTAGTCCATCATTCACAGACTAATACGCCGCTTTCCGTCTTAACACTACTGGCACGTCAGGAGCAAAAAGTAGAGACTGGTCGGGGCGTGAACCCGGTGGATTCAACTCGCTCGCCGAGAAGGTGTGGACATGGACGACGAGCGACTCTGGCTCGTAGAGCGCACGTACACCGACAAAGGACTCGTCTCGCTGGTGTACGCCACGACCGACGGCGAATACAGCGTGCAGCGCCAGCGCTCGATGAACATGCTCCGGCAAGGGGCGGGCGTGACCGCCGCCACCGACGCCGACCCCGAGAGCCTGAACCCCGTCGAGGACGACGAGACTCGCGACCGATACGCCGACGAAGCGACCCGGATGGCCGAGAAGCACGACCCCGACGAGACGGTGTGAGAACCGACGCTCCGAACGACTGCAAAGAAAGAGACTGCGGCAGGGAATCGGTCAGTACGACCGACTATCGACTTCGTTTCCGTTCTCGTCGTAGAGGTGCGCGGTGTCGCCGTAGTCGTTCCAGATTTCGTGACCGAACGCGGCGTAGAGGTCGTCGGCGTCGTCGGAACCGCTTCCGGAATGGACCCAGACGGACGCGCCGGACGCGAGGGTGAAACCGCTCGGGAACGTGTAGCTGTTCCCGGCCTCGTCCACGAGAGTGTAGCCCGAGAGGTCGAGTTCGCCGCTTCCGGTGTTCTTGATTTGGACGCGCTCGTCGTTCGTGCTGCTGGCCTCGGCGTAGACCCACTCGATGGAGGCCGTTCCGCTGTCGCTACCACCGTCACCGCCGTCACCGCCGTCGTCGACGGTCCGACAGTGCCAGAGGCCGCGGAGGTTGGCCTGCGACTCGTTCTCGGCGCTGTAGAACGACTCGCTCTGGCTGAACGTACTGTCGTAGACGCGGGCGTGGCCCTTCTCCACGAGACCGAGGTTGAAGTTCTGGCCGTCCACGTAGACGTACGCGAGCAGGCGACCGTAGTCGCCGCGTCGGTCGGACTGACTGTCGAACTTCAGCGTGACCGTCCGTCCGACCAGCGTGTTCTTGGTGTACTTACTCGCGTTCTCGCCCGCACTGCGGAGACAGTCCTTACCCGCCTGCGTGTTCGGGACGCCCTCGAACTCGCCGGGCGTGTTCTCGACGTTTACTTCCGGGGTATCCACGCCGAGGAGTCTGACCGTCTCGGTGGTGCCGTTCTCGTAGCGGACGTCCACCGTGTCGCCGTCCGCTACGCCGGTGACGGTCACGGTCACTGAGCCACTGATACTACTCGTCGTCGCGTCTTCGGTCGTCGAAACGACCGCCGCACCCGCGGGAAACGCCATGCTCCCGACGAGCGCGACGACCAACATCGCCGTAAGGAATCGTTTTCGTGCCACGTCCTCCAGATTAGACTATTAATTGAAAGTCTTTTCTAATAAATTTAGTTCCCTTACGTTCGAGTATAGTTCGCAAACCGACGCGTCACCGAATCGCGTCTCGCCTCGTGAGATAAGACAAGGGTTTACGTAGGGGAACGCAAAAAGCGCGACTATGGCTGCCATCGAAATCGACGGCGTAACAAAGCGGTACGGCGACGTGGTCGCCGTCCGCGACCTCTCCTTCGAGGTCGAAGAAGGCGAGGTGTTTGGCTTCCTCGGCCCGAACGGCGCGGGCAAGTCCACGACTATCAATATGCTGTTGGACTTCGTACGCCCGACCGAAGGAGAGATACGGGTACTCGGGAAGGACGTCCACGACGAGAGCGTCGCGGTCCGCGAACACCTCGGCGTCCTCCCCGAGGGGTTCTCGGTGTACGACCGACTGACCGGGAGACAGCACCTCGAATTCGCCATCGAGTCGAAGGAGGCCGACGAGGACCCCGACGCCATCTTGGAGCGCGTCGGTCTCGACGGCGACGGCGACCGGAAGGCCGGTGGCTACTCCAAGGGGATGGCCCAGCGCCTCGTCCTCGGGATGGCGCTGGTCGGCGACCCCGACCTGCTCGTCCTCGACGAACCCTCCACGGGACTCGACCCGCAGGGCGCGCGCCAGATGCGCGACATCGTCCGCGAGGAGGCCGACCGGGGTGCGACCGTCTTCTTCTCCAGTCACATCCTCGGACAGGTCGAGTCCGTCTGTGACCGCGTGGGTATCCTCCGCGACGGGCAACTCGTCGCCGAGGACTCCATCGAGGGTCTCCGCGAGACGACCAGCGCCGACACCGTCCTCCGGATTACGGTTGGCGACGTGCCCCAGCAGGCCATCGCCGACGTGGGCGCGCTCGACGGCGTCTCGGAGGTCGAACGCAACGAGAGCGGCGACCGCCTGACCGTCTCCTGCCAGAGCGACGTGAAGACCACCGTCCTCTCGACGCTGGAGGAGGCGGGTGCAGAGGTAATCGACTTCGAGACCGAAGAGGCCTCGCTGGAGGACCTGTTCATGGCCTACACCACCGACGGACAGGAGGTGACAGCATGACGTGGCAGGCCATCGCCCGGAAGGACTTCCGGGACGCGGTGCGCTCGAAGTGGCTGTGGGGCCTGTCGGCCGTCTTCTTCGGCCTGTTCGTCGGGAGCGCCTACCTCATCGGGTCGGGCGTCCAGTCGAACGGCAACCAACCGCTCACCTCAGAGGTGTTCGTCCCGACGCTCGGCAACCGCGTCGTCGCGCTCGTGGTGCCGATAGTCGCCATCGTCGTCGCCTACAGTTCCATCATCGGCGAGCGCGAGTCCGGGTCGCTGAAGTTGCTGCTCTCGCTGCCCCACTCCCGACAGGACGTCGTCGCCGGGAAGGCGACCGGACGGAGTACGGTCCTCGCGCTCCCGGTGCTCGTCTCGATGCTGCTCGCGGCCGTCGTCCTCGCCATCTACGGCATCGACGTGGAACCGCTGAAGTATCTGGCGTTCGTCGGCCTGACGCTGCTGCTCGGGGTCGTGTTCGTCAACCTCGCGGTGGGCGTCTCCGCCGCGGCGTCCTCGAACCGCCGCGCCATGCTCGGCACGGTCGGTCTCTACGTCGTCCTGACGATGCTCTGGACGCAAGTACGACGCGTCCTGCTCGTGTTCAACGACAAACTCGGTCTCGGGTGGGAGCAGATGACGCTCGTGAAGTACGGCCTGTTCATCAAGTACTTCAACCCGGTCCGGGCCTACGAGAGCCTCGTCACCCGCCTGTACACCGACAGCGTCCTCGGCGCGCGACTCTACGGTGTTCCCAGAATGCAACAGCAGATAATCTCCCAGCGACTCGGCGAAGCGCCGTTCTACCTCTCGGACTGGGTCGTACTCGCCCAGTTCCTGCTGTGGTTGCTCGTCCCCGTCGCGCTGGGCTATCTGGTGTTCCGGGAGTCGGACCTCTAACCCGGACGTAACTCCCCACCGGCGACGGACCGCTATTTCTCGATGCCGCGCTCCGCCAACAGTCGGTCGAACTCTTCGCCGTCCAGCACCGGCACGTTGTTCTCCTCGGCCGCGTCGAGTTTGGTCTGGCCCGGACTGTCGCCCGCGACGAGGTAGTCCGTGTTGCCAGAGACGCTGCTGGTGGCGTTCCCCCCCGTGGTCTTCGACCAGTTCCTGCGCCTCGCTCCGGGTGTAGCCGTCGAGCGACCCCGTGAACACGAACGTCAGACCCTCCAACTCGTCGCCGGTCTCGGTCTCGCTCGGGGTTTCGAGGGGTCCGACGGCGTCGAGCAGGTCGTCGATGACGCGCTCGTTCTCCGGCGAGTCGAAGAACTCCGCAATCTGGTCGGCGACCTTCGGGCCGATGCCGTCGACCGACTCCAGTCGCTCGCGGGACGCGGACTGGACGGCGTCCAACTCGCCGAACTCGCGGGCGAGGTCGGCCGCCGTCGCCGGGCCGACCTTCGGGATGCCGATGGCCGAGAGGAACTCCCGCAGGCGAGGGTGCTTCGAGTCCTCGAGTTCGCGCAGGAGGTTCTCGGCGCTGGTCTCGCCCCAGCCTTCGAGGTCGGTCAGGTCGGACTCCTCGATTCGGTAGAGGTCCGCGAGACTGTCCTCGATTAGCCCGGCGTCGATGAGTTGGTCCACGCGCTCGCCGCCGAGACCTTCGATGTCCAGTCCGTCCTCGCTGGCGTAGTACTCGACCGCGCGCCGCAACTGGGCGTCGCAGGCCAGTCCGCCGGTGCAGTAGGCCATCGGACCGTCGAACTCTACCGCGCTCTCGCAGACCGGGCACTCCTCGGGGAACTCGTAGTGACCCTCGGCGCGCTTCTCGACCACCTCGGCGACGTAGGGAATCACGTCGCCCGCGCGCTCGACTCTCACCTCGTCGCCGACGCCGACGTTCATCTCCGCGATTTCCTCCGGGTTGTGGAGGCTGGCGCGCGAGACGGTGACGCCGCCGACGTCCACGGGGTCGAGGAGCGCGACAGGGGTAAGGCGGCCGGTCCGGCCGACCTGTACCGTGATGTCGGTGATGGTCGTGACCTCCGAGCGCGCGGGGAACTTGTAGGCGTACGCCCAGCGGTAGTGGCGCTCGGTGGTCCCCAGTTGCGCGCAGGTGTCGAGGTCGTCCACCTTGATGACGACGCCGTCTATCTCGTAGTTGAGTTCGGGCCGGTCGTCCATCAGGCGGTCGCGGTAGTCGAGCGCGTCCTCGATGTCGTCGGTGCGCTCCGACCGGTCGTTGACCCGTAGCCCCCACTCGGGCAGGGTCTCGTGTTGCTCCCAGTGGGAGTCGAAGTCGTAACTAGAGTCGAGGACGTCGAAGAAGAACACGTCGAGCGGTCGCCCGGCGGTCACGGAGGGGTCCAACTGCCGGAGGGTTCCGGCCGCCGCGTTCCGGGGGTTGGCGAAGGGGTCCTCGCCGCGCTCGACGCGCTCGCGGTTGAGTCGCTGGAACGCGTCCTCGGGGATGTGGACCTCGCCCCGGAGGACCAGATAATCGGGGTAGTCGCCCCGGAGTCGGTGGGGCACGCTGGCGATGGTCCGGACGTTCTCGGTCACGTCGTCGCCCTCGTAGCCGTCGCCGCGCGTGGCGGCCCGGACGTACTCGCCGTCCTCGTAGACCACTTCGACCGAGAGGCCGTCGAACTTGGGTTCGCAGACGTAGGTCACGCCGTCGCCGACCGACCGGCGAACCCGCCGGTCGAACTCCCGCACGTCCTCGGCCTCGCCGCCGGAGTCGATGGAGAGCATCGGCGCGACGTGTTCGACCGTGTCGAGTTCGTCCAGCGGTTCGCCGCCGACCCGACGGGTCGGACTGTCCTCGGTCCGAACGTCGAAGGCGTCTTCGAGGTCCTGCAGGCGGGTGAACAGCGCGTCGTAGGTCCGGTCGGCGATTGCGGGGTCGTTCTCGACGTAGTAGCGGTAGTCGTGGTACCGAATCGCCTCCCGGAGCAGGCGGGCCTCCTCGGCGGCCTCGGTCTCACTGAGTTGCTCGACGGGGTCGAAGTCGGTCGGCGGGTCCTCGACGTAGGGGTTCTCGTCGGCGCTGACGGTGGTCATTACCGGGAGTTTGTCGGGTATCCCGTAAAAGTTCCAGTCTTCGACCACCGGTGGACGGCGCGAGTTCTCTCGGTCGGATTCCCAACCCCGCCGAATCCAAAAGGACTATCAGTGGTGCGTGAAAGCACCATCCAAGCCGATGCCCTCCCCGGATTCGACCGACTCCGCGAACCCCTCCGACGACCGACCTGACTCCGCAGACGACCGAACAGAATCGCCAGACGACCGGCCCGACTCCGCCGACCCCCGGATGAACGACGAGTACGTCCGCAGACTTCCCCACGTGGGCGTAACTCTCGTCGGCGTCGTCCACGACCACCCCGCGAGCGTCCACCGCGCCCGCGAGGTCGTCCGCGAGCGCGACCCCGCGGTCGTCGCGCTCGAATCGCCGCCGCTGGCGACGCCGCTCTACGAGACCTACGCCCGCGAGTCGCGGACGCCGCCCTCGTTCGGCGGCGAGATGAGCGCCGCGGCGCAGGCCGCCCACGAGTGCGACGCCGAGGTGGTCGGCATCGACGCGCCGACCGGCAGTTTCTTCGTCCGACTCGCCCGCAACTGCTGGCGCGACGGCGCGTCGCTCGGGACGCTCCGGAAGGTCGCCTCGGGCGTCACCTCGGTGACCTGCCACGCGCTGGTCTGCCGGGTCGCGGCCGCCGTCGCCGACCGGACGTCACTCCGAGTCGAGGTGGACCACCCCGTCGAACACGACTGCGACGTGACCGACCCGCCCGCGATGCAGGCCCGCGACGAGGTGTCGCAGGCCCGGCGCTCCCAGTCGCTCCTCCGGGCGTTCGACCCGCCCCGTCCGGTCCGCCTCCGCGACGAGACCCGCGAGGAGTGCATGGCCGCGAATCTGAACTCGCTCCGGCGTCGGGGCGAGACGGTCGCCGTCGTCGGTCTCGACCACCTCGACGGAATCGCCGAACAGTTGGACGAGTGAGCACCCCGCCGAGGCCTACAGGTCGGTGCGAAGCAGCACCTCGTCGTCGGTTATCGCGTCGATTTCGGTCTCGTCGAGGGGGTAGAGTCGGTCGTCGCGGTCGCCCCAGTCGAGTTTCGCCAGCACGCGGTCCGGCGCGTCGGCGCTCGGGTCGACGTAGGCCGTGTCGTCGTCGCCGATGACGACCGTGCCGACGGTCTCGCCGTCGAGCGTGACGGGCTTCCCCTCGTCCTGCGTCGTGAAGTCAGCCATCGCCGTGCGCTACGGTCGCGGGGGCAATCACCGCTGGGGCCGGCGGGAATTGTGAAGACCCCGCTTATTTAAGCCGAATCCGACGTAGTGTGTAGGTATGCGCGAGGACTTCCTCCTCCTGAACCCCGGACCCGTCCCCGTGACCCGCGACGTACGGCAGGCGATGAACGAACCGATGGTCTCGCACCGCTCGGCCGAGTTCGAGGCGGTGTACGAGCGAGCGCAGGACGCGCTCGACTACGTCTTCACCGAGTCCACGCTCGACGGGTCGTCCACCGCGAGCGACGGTACAAGCCTCATCTTCAACGGGACCGCGACGATGGCGATGGAGGCCGCGGTGGCGAATCTGGTCGGCGACGGCGGGAACGTCGTCCCGCTGGTCAACGGCAAGTTCGGGCGGCGGTTCAAGCGAATCGCCGACCGGTACGCCTCGGTGGACCCCGTCGAGACGACGTGGGGCCAGTCCATCGACCTCAACGCGGTCGAAGAGGCCGTGGACGACGACACCGACGTGGTGACGATGGTCCACAACGAGACCAGCACCGGCCTGCTGAACCCCGTCGAGGAAGTCGGCGGAATCGCCGCGGAGTACGACGCCACCTTCGTCGTGGACGGCGTGACCTCCATCGGCGGCGACGAGTTCCGCATCGACGACTGGAACGTGGACGTGGCGGTCACCGACGCCCAGAAGTGCCTCGCGGCACCGCCGGGCACCTCGGCGATGTACGCCACCGAGGCCGCACAGGAGCGGTTCGACGGGGACGCCGCGCCGTTCTACGAGGACCTCGACTGGCACCTCCGGAAGGCCGACTCCCACCAGACCCCCTTCACGAGCGCGGTGCCGCTGTTCCGGGCGCTCGCGGTGGCGGTCGAGAACATCGAGGAGGAGGGGATGGCCGAGCGAATCGAGCGCCACCGCCGCCAGTCGCGGGCGTTCCGCGAGGCGTTCACCGCGATGGGACTCGACCTGTTCGCCGAGCGCAACGAGGCGACCGAGTACTCCAACACCCTGACCGGGGTGTCGCTCCCGACCCACACGCGCGAGAACCCCGACGCCTTCTTCGAGGCCATCGAGGAGCGCGGCGTCTCCATCTCGGGCGGACAGGCCCACCTCGGCGGCGAAATCTTCCGCGTGAGCAACATGGGGAACCTCTCCAGCGAGCAGATTCTCCGCGGCGTGCGCACTATCGGCGAGGCCTTTGAGGAGACCGGCGAGGACGTGGATACCGAGGCGGGCGTCGAGGCGGCCCGCGCGGAACTGCGGTAAGCCCGCGATTGCGGGCCGAAGAACGGCTTTTTTCAACGCGGTCTGTGAATCGTATGCCGATGTCCCGAGACGGGTCCCCGGACCTCGCCGCGAAACTCGACCGCATAACCTACCTGCTGGTCGTCGTCGTCGTCCTCCAACTCGTGAACGCACTCGACCTCGGCGTGAACGGACTCGCTCTGCTCGCCGTCGTCGGGTTCTTCTTCGGCATGCTGTACAACGCCGACCTGTAGCCGAGAGAGCGGGAGTCCCGGACCGTCGTTCGACTCCCCACCGAGTGGCGTTCGATTACCCGCCGAACACGCTCGCCCCGCCGGTGTCGATTCGGAAGAACGCCGGAATCGAGACCAGCGCGATGGCGGTCTCCAGCGCACCGGCGACGAGGAACGCTGCGAGGAAGCCGAACTCGTCGGCGACCGTCCCGCCGACGAGGATGCCCGCGAGGAAGCCCAGACTCCCGAAGACGTTGAACCCTGCCATCGCGGTCCCGCGGGCGGAGTCGTCGGCGAGATCGGTCACGAGCGCCATCGTCGCGGGGGCCATCAGCGCGCCGATGACGCCCACGAGGACCATCGCGCCGCCCGCGATTTCGACGGTGGGCGAGAGACCGACGCCGACCACCGCGAGACCGTAGAGCGCCGACCCGGCCGCGATGGGAATCGCTCGTCCGATGCGGTCCGAGAGGACGCCGAAGGGGTACTGCAGCAGGGCGAACGGACCGAAGAACAGGCCGAGCATCAGCCCCGTCGCCGCGGCGTCGAGACCGAACGCCTCTCGGAAGTAGACCGTGCCGACGAGCGCGAAGAAGCCCGCGGTGAATCGGTCGAGGAATCCAAACGCGTACGGAATCCCGAGCGACGGCCGGTCCGAGAGGGTGGCGAGCGCACGGGAGACGCGCCCGCGGCGGTCCGAAGACGCGCCGTCGGCGGGCGCGCGGTCGGGAATCAGAAGCGCCAGTCCCGCGGCGCAGACCAGCAGGCCGCCAGCCGCGTACAGCGGAACGAACGGTCCGAATCCGTAGAGTTGACCGCCGAGCGGCGCGCCGACGGCGGTGCCGAGACCGATGGCGATGCCCGCCGCCCCCATGTTCTTGCCGTGGCCGCCCTCCAAGTCCATCAGCATCGTCATCGACAGCGAGAACGCGCCGATGGTGGTCGCGCCCTGAAGCACGCGAATCGCCAGCACCGCCGGGAACGACAGCGACAGCGCCGCGGGCAGCAGCGCCAGCGCGAAGTATCCGACGGCACCGCCGAGCGCGCCCGCGACGACGAACGGGACGCGGCGTCCGGCGGTGTCGCTGACCGCGCCCCAGAGACCCGCGCAGACGACGAACGCCGCGAACTCCGCGGCGAGGAACCACATGCTCGCGTCGAGGGCGGTGGTCGCGCCGACCGCCGCGACGAGGTCCGGGACGCCGGGATAGAGCAGTACCTGCGCGAGCAGGACGGCGAACACCACGGCGGCGAGTATCGGTCGGTCGCGTCGAGCGAGCGTCACGGTGAGACGGTCGGAGATGGGGACCGCTCGGCCTTATATGCCGGTGAATCCGGACTCACCCGCCGACAGTGACGGTCTCGTCGGTCGGGTCGAGTTCGACGTGTCCGCCGACGGGAATCGGCGCTATCGGCGCGGTGTGGCCGAACTCCGCGTCGAAGACGACCGGCGCGTCCGGGTTGTACTCCGCCAGCACGTCCGCGATGGTCTCGCGCTGGTCCTCGCGGTAGTCGGCGCGGCCCTCCGGGCCGGGGTCCTCGAAGAGGCTACGGGCCTTGGCGCGACCGACCAGCACGCCCGCGAACCGCTCCAGCAGGCCGCGCTCGCCCATCCCGATGAGGAACTGTCGAACGTCCATCGCGGAGGGGAGTTCCTCGGAGGTCTCCAGCAGGAGGATTCGACCGTCGAGGTCCTCGGCCGGAGGGAGGTACCGGTCGGTGCGCAACTGCATGTCGAGCGTGCTGACGCACCCGCCCCACGTCCGGCCCGAGACGGCGCGGTCGCCGCCCCGCCACGTCCGCCCCGGACTCGGTTCCGTCTCGCGGTGGCGGTCCAGATTGTCGGGGTCCGCCCAGTCGAGGTCCTCGTCGGTGAACTCGTCGGCGGGGCGAATCTCGCCGAACGCGTCGAGGTCCTCCGCGAAGAACGCCGTTTCGAGGTACTCGACGGTGTAGTCGTGCATCGACCCCTGCATGGCGAGGTCGGTCATCACGGTGCCGCCGTAGAACGAGACGACGCCGAGGTTCCAGAGGTAGCACGCGAGGTTGGTGTTGTCGCTGATGCCGTAGAATCTGGTGGGGTTCTCCCGGAGGACTTCGGGGTCGAGGTGCTTCAGGATGCGAACCTGTTCGAAGCCCCCGATGACGGTCACGACGCCCGAAATCTCGGGGTCGGCAAAGGCGTCCATCACGTCCCGGGCGCGTTCCTCGGAATGGTCGTAGAGGTAGTCGGTGTCCTTCGTCGCGGTCGGGAACTCGACCGGTTCGAGGTCGAACACCTCCCGCAGGCGCTTCAGGCCGAGTTCGTAGACGTGCGGGTACTCGGTCGCTCGATTGGACCCGGGCGCGACGACCGCCACCCTGTCGCCGCGGTCCAGCGCGGGCGGGACGACGAAGTCGTTCATGGTTGGGAGTTGGGTGTCGGGCATGCTATGATTTTCGGAGGGGAGAGAGCGAACCCCACACGTTGATGTTGAGTCGCTGCCAGCACTCGCGCATGGCCGACCCCGAACTGCTCGCCTCGCTCACGGTTTCATCGTTCGCATTTCGAGACGCGAAGCGTCTCGCCCGCCTCGACAGAATCGCCCTCCTCCTCGTCGCCCTCCTCGCGGTCGAACTGCTCGAACTGCTGAACGTGGACGCCCTGCTGGCCAGTGTCGCGGTGTTCGTCTTCGGCTTCGCGTACCTCTGGGGCAGGTCGGTCGTCGGACTGCTGTCCGGGGAGGGTATCTGACCGATGACCGATTCGGACGAGCTCGCGGCCGAACTCGACGCGCTCGGCGACAGACTCGACCGCGTCACGGCCCTGCTGGTGGTGGTACTGGTGGTCCAACTCTTCCACGTTCTCGGCGACGTGATGGTCGACCTCACGCTGGTCGCGCTCGGCGTCGGGTTCGTCGGTCTCGTCGCCGTCTTCCTCGTCGCCCTCGGCGAAGGACTGTAGAGTCACTCCTCGACCGGCGGGACTCTCCCCGTCGCGCTCGGCGTGCCGTCCTCGCCGACCACGGGCCACCCGTTCTCCCACCGAATCCGGTCGAGCATCAGCAGTCGTCTCGGGGTGTCGCCGACCCACGCGTTCCCGGCGACGTAGGCGTGGTAGAGCATCCACCACCCGCCGTTTCGGTCGCGGACCACCGCACAGTGACCCGGCGCGAGGAACCGCTCGCCGCCCTCCAGTATCGTCGTCCCGGTCGCGTCGGCGAGCGTGAGTCGCTCCCCGGCGCGGTTGCGGTACGGTCCCCGGAGATTCTCGGACCGGCCGACGACGACGTAGTAGGTGCTCTTCGCGCCCGCACAGCAGGTGCCCCGGGAGCCGAAGAAGTAGAAGTAGCCGCCGCGCTCGACGACGTAGGGCGCTTCGACGCCGCGGGCCGCTATCTGGAACTTCTCGCCCGCCACGGAGAGTCCGTCCCCGGCGAGTCGAATCCCGTAGATTCCGCGGTGGCTCCCCCAGAACAGGTACGGCGTCCCGTCGCGGACGAACAGCATCGGGTCGATGGAGTTGGGCACCCCGATTCGCTCGCTCCGGAAGAGACCGCCCCGCGGTTCGAAGGGTCCCGTGGGGTCGGGCGCGGTGGCGACCCCGATTCCGGGGTTGTCGGCCCCGAACTCGGAGTCGGAATAGTAGAGCGCGGTCCGGCCGTCGAGTCGCCCCACGCCGGGTGCCCAGAGGCCGCGGTACTGCGACCACGGTGGTTCCTCCTCGAAGGCCGGACCGACCGGCGTCCAGTCCACGAGGTTCGGCGACCGCAGGATGGGGACGAGTTCACGCTCGGGACCCTCGTCCGGTTTCCACGGGTGGTACGTTCCGTAGGCGTAGTAGGTGCCATCGACGTGAAGCACGTCGGGGTCCGGGAAGACGTGCTCGTAGACCGGGTTGCGGTAGGTGTCCTGCGACTGCCCTCGGGAGTAGTTTCGGTCGCGGTGGTCGTCGTGGTCGCGGAGTCATCTGTCTCGAAACGGGGGACGTCGCTGAAAGGAGCGACGCCGCCGAGACAGGCGACCCCCGCGCTGGCGAGGAGTTCGCGCCGGTTCACGCCGGGGGTACACCGACGTCGTGGAAAAGTGTTCTTGCGCAATGGTTCTGGTCGGTCGAATCGGTGGTGGATGCCGGAATTGGCGGAGTCGATGGCAGAATTGGGGACGGAACAGGACGGCTAATAGTCGAAGTGAGAGACAGAATGGGAAAGGACGGCTAGCTACTGCTTGAGCCACGGAGTCACCGCAACCGCACCGCGACAGCCTCACACCTCCCCAACCTCCTCGCTCACTTCGTTCGCTCGTCCCTCGCACGCCTCGGCGGACCACGCGGGTCCGCCGGAAGACAACCCGCGTCTTCCGAGCAATCGCGCCACGGCGCGATGACGCCAGCACGCGCCGAGCAGAAGGTACTCCGAGGTCAGCAAACGACGAACAGCGGGTGACAAATCACCGTCATCCCCTCCGTCTTGCAAGCCTTGCCGTAACTCTCGGTTATAACTCTCCGTAGAAATATGAGTGTAGTACATGACCTCCGAGGACGACCAGCCGCGCTTCGACACGCGAAGCCTCCACGCGGGGTACGGGGCCGACCCCGCGACCGGGGCGCGAGCGCCGCCCATCTACCAGACGACCTCCTACCAGTTCGGCGACGCCGACCACGCCGCGGACCTCTACGCGCTCGACGCCGAGGGCGACGTCTACTCGCGCATCTCGAACCCGACGACTCGCGCGCTCGAAGACCGCGTCGCCTCGCTGGAGGGCGGCGCTGGGGCGGTCGCCACCGCGAGCGGGATGGCCGCCTTCGACTCGCTGGTCCTCGTCCTCGCCGGGCAGGGCGACAACGTGGTCTGCTCGACAGACACCTACGGCGGGACCACCGCACACCTCAGACACACTGCCAGCAGGCGCGGGGTCGAACCCCGATTCGTGGACACGCTGGACTACGAGGCCTACGAGGAGGCCGTGGACGAGGACACCGCGTTCGTCCACGTCGAGACCATCGGCAACCCCTCGCTGGTGACGCCGGACTTCGAGCGCGTCGCCGCCATCGCCCACGACGCCGGAGCGCCTCTCGTCGTGGACAACACCTTCGCCACGCCCGCGCTCTGTCGGCCCCTCGAACACGGCGCAGATGCGGTCTGGGAGTCCACCACGAAGTGGCTCCACGGGAGCGGCACCACGGTCGGCGGCGTACTGGTGGACGGCGGAAGCTTCGACTGGCAGGCCCACGCCGACGACTACCCCGAACTCGCGGGGGAGAATCCGGCCTACCACGACACCGACTTCTCGGCGGACTTCCCCGACGCGCCGCTCGCGGCCGCGGTCCGGTTCCGCGCGCTCCGGAGTCTGGGCAACCAGCAGTCGCCGTTCGACGCGTGGCAGACCATGCAGGGCATCGAGTCGTTCCCGCTCCGGATAGAGCGCCACTGCGAGAACGCCGCGATTCTGGCGGAGTACCTCGCGGACCGCGACGACGTGGCGTGGGTCGCCTACCCCGGACTGGAGGGCCACGAGACTCACGACAACGCCAGCGAGTATCTGGAGGGCGGCTACGGCGGCATGATAGCGTTCGGACTGGAGGAGGGGTTCGAGGCGGGCAAGCGGTTCTGCGAGAACGTCGAACTCGCCAGTTTCCTCGCCAACGTCGGCGACGCCAAGACCCTCGTCATCCACCCCGCCAGCACGACCCACGCCCAACTGTCGCGCGAGGAACAGCGCGACGCCGGGGTCTCGCCCGACCTGATTCGGCTCTCGGTCGGCATCGAGGACCCGGCCGACCTGCTGGCCGACGTGGAGCGCGCCATCGAGCAATCGACGAGCGACGCGACGGGCGGAACATGAACCGCGTCCGCGACACCGCCGACCTCGGGGCATTCGAGTTCGAGTGCGGCCGGTCGGTCCCGCTGGAGGTCGCCTACGAGACCTACGGCGAGTACGACGGGAACAACGCGGTGCTGGTCTGTCACGCCCTGACCGGGAGTCAGCACGTCACGGGACCGGCCCGCGACGACGCGACCGACGGGCAGGCCGCGGCGTGGTGGAGCGACGTGGTCGGCCCGGGCAAGGCCATCGACACCCGCGAGTACTACGTCGTCTGCGCGAACGTGCCGGGGTCGTGCTACGGGACGACCGGTCCCGCCAGCATCGACCCCGAGACCGGCGACCCGTACGGCACCGACTTCCCGGCCGTGACGGTCGGCGACTGGACCGAGGCGCAGGCCCGCCTGCTCGACCACCTCGGGGTCGGCCCGCTCCATGCCGTCGTGGGCGGGAGCGTCGGCGGGATGAACGTCTTGGAGTGGGCCAAGCGCTACCCCGAGCGCGTGGACCGCGTGATTCCGGTCGCCACCGCGGCGCGACTCGACCCCCAGATGCTCGCCATCGACGCCATCGCGCGCCGGGCCATCACGACCGACCCCAACTGGAACGGCGGCGACTACTACGGGACCTCCGAGGACGAAGCGACCGGGGACTCCTCGGACGAGTCCGCGGCCGATGGACGGGGCGAACCCGACGACGGTCTCGCAGTCGCCCGTCAGTTGGGACACGTCAGCTACCTCTCGAAGGAGTCGATGGACCGGAAGTTCGGCAGGCGGTCTGCGGGCCGTGCCGCGATGGCCGACGCCTTCGCGCCGGACGACCCCGCGGGCGACTTCTTCCCCTACCGCGAAGTCGAGTCGTACCTCGACTATCAGGCCGAGAAGTTCGTGGAACGGTTCGACGCCAACAGTTACCTCTACCTGACACGGGCGATGGACGACTACGACCTCTCGTCGGGCTACGACTCGGACGCCGACGCGCTCGCCGGGTTCTCCGGCGAGGCGCTGGTTATCAGTTTCACCGGCGACTGGCACTTCACCGTCGAACAGGCCGAGCGCCTCTCGGCGGCGTTCGAGACGGCGGGCGTGGACGTCGCCAACCACGTCGTCGAGAGCGACCACGGCCACGACGCCTTCCTCGTGGAACCCGAGGAGGTCGGCCCGCCGATTCGGGACTTCCTCGCGGCGGGCGTCGAGGGCCGGGCGGTCAGCGACGCCGACGAGCGCGAGTTCGCGCCGGTGCACGCGAGTCTGTTCGGCGACTGATTCTACGGCCGCGACACGTTCGCGTGGCGTCGCGCCTCCTCGCGCGAGTGGTACTTCGGGACGTATCCGGAGACCCCGCTCTCGTCGACGACGAACACGAAATCGAGCCACGGCAGGTCGTGGAGCGGGCTATCCGACGACGCCGCGACTCGGTCGGTTCCGAGCGTCAGCGAGTCGCCGGACGCTCGAACCGTGGTCTCGTAGCGCGCCAGTTCGTCCATCCACGGGGCCGAGACACGGTAGGTACCCAGTTTCGAACCGTCGGCCGCGTCGATTTCGACGGTCCGGTCGAACACCGGTTCGCCGTCCTTCTGAACCGTCACGTCTACCGAGAACGGTCTTTCGACGCGGTTGCCCACGTCCACCACGTTGAGACGGAACCGTTCTCTGTCGGTCAAGTCTTCGACGTCCGTCGAACACCCCGCGAACGGGACGAGCGCGCACCCGCGAGGAGTTTGCGCGCGAGATGGGCGTCACAGCGGGATACGTTCGACCGGGACGCAATAAGTCGTTCGTCTGAAACGAATCCGGATATTCATTGCCTCCGCCGTCGTGACGGCAGTCGGGAATGGGGAACCGACTGCTCGCGGGGCTTCTCGTCCTCGCACTGGTGAGCGCGGGGTCCGTCGGCGGAGTGACGAGTCCGGGAGTACAGCACGCGCAACCGAGCGACGCGACCGGCGGAGCGAGCGCGGAAGCGAGCGTCGCATCGCAGGCACCGGCGAGCGACGTGTCGGCGTCTTCCGGTGCGGTCCGTACGGACGCGGCGGCAGACCGGCGGCAAGCGACCTGTAACTACCGGCAGTTGTACGACAGGGTGTCGAACGGAACCGTCGCCATCAACGCCTCGAACGAGACGGGCGTCCTCGGCGGCGGGTCGGGATGGGTCTACCGAATCGAGGACTCGACGGCGTACGTCGTCACGAACTGGCACGTCGCGTTCAACGCGACCGAGTACGACGTGCAGTTCGCCGGCGGTCGGTGGCGCGAGGCCGAACTCGTCGGGGCGGACTTAGCGACCGACCTCGCGGTGCTCAGAGTCGAGAACGCGCCCGAATCGGCCACCGCGCTCGAACTCGCGCGACAACCGGCCGAGCGCGGGCAACCCGTCGCGGTGTTCGGGAACCCGCTCGGTCTCGAAGAGTCGATAAGTACCGGCGTCGTCAGCGGCACCGAGCGGGCCGTCACGGTCCAGTACCCGCACAACCTCACCAGCGTCATCCCGAACACGATACAGATAGACGCCGCCGTGAATCCGGGGAACAGCGGCGGACCGCTGGTCAACTGCGAGGGGCGGGTCGTCGGCGTGAACTACGCCGGTGCGGGTCCCCTCGACGCGGGCATCAACTTCGCCATCGACGCCACGGTCGTCCGCGAGGTCGTTCCGGCGCTCGTCGAGAACGGGACCTACCGACACTCGTTCCTCGGGATTCGACCCGTGACCGTCGGGCCGACGTTGGCCGAGGTGAACAACCTCAGCGTCGTTCGGGGCGTCATGGTGGCCGACGTCGTGCTGGGCAGTCCGGCCGCCGAGGAGTTGCAACCGGCACCGGCCATCGACAAGCGGACCGGTCTGCCGTACGACGGCGACGTCATCCTCGCGGCCGACGGGCAGGCCATCGAGGACAAGGAGGACCTGCTGACGTTCCTGCTGCTCGAAACGCGACCGGGCGAGACGGTGAACCTGACAGTGCTCCGGGACGGCGTGAATCGGACGGTTCAGGTGACGCTCGGCGAGCGGCCGTCGATTCCGGCGCAACCGCGGACGACCACGCCGGGCACGACCGCGACTACGACGGAGACGACTACGACCACCGAGACCACGACTGAAACGCCTACGACGGAGACGACCGTCGTCCAACCCGCGTCGGCGGCGGACGCCGCGCGGACGAACGCCACGAGACAGGGGACCACCGAGTGAGAACCGAGACCGCCGACGGACTCAGAAGTCCAGCACGTCTTCGCCGCGTTCGAGTTTCTCGTCGGCGGTTAGCCCCTCAGTGTCGAACGACCCCTGCGAGACCCACCCGTCGAGTTCGTAGAGCAGGACGTGGGCGGTCCCGCTCGTCTCGATAACCCACGCATTGACCATGTTTCGCCGCGGGCCGTTTCCGGTCCGCAGGGTCTCGACCCAATCGACCGCGTCGCTGTCGCCGAGTTCCTCGACTTCGGACCGCTTCATCGAACGGTCGGGAAGCGACTCCAAGACGGCAGGTTCGGACATGGCCGTCGATTGACGCGGCGGCCCAAAAAGGTCCGCCATTCCGAACAGTTCCGAGCGGAGTCGAGACTGAAGGGAGTCGTTCAGAGCGTCTCGGCGATTCGCTCGCCCGTTTCGAGACCGCTGCGGAGCGCGGCGTGAACTCGGCCCTCGCCGACCACCCAGTCGCCCGCGAAGAAGAGGTCGGCCTCGGCCCCGC
The DNA here is from genome assembly GCF_010747475.1 of Halorussus sp. MSC15.2. Classification (NCBI taxonomy): domain Archaea; kingdom Methanobacteriati; phylum Methanobacteriota; class Halobacteria; order Halobacteriales; family Haladaptataceae; genus Halorussus; species Halorussus sp. MSC15.2. The sequence continues at coordinate 44,540 of NZ_VSLZ01000005.1, forward strand.
GGTCGAGGACTGCGCGGTCGGCCCCCGAGTCCGGGAGCGCGTCGCGCCACCGCACCACGTCGGCCCAGTCGAACTGGTAGCGGTCGGGGTCGTCCAGCAGTTCGGCGACCCGGTCGGCGGCCGCCATCGCGATTTCGTCGTCAGCGTCGTCGTAGCGGTTCCGCGACCACTCGGGGGAGGGCTGGACGATTAGCAGGCTCTCGCCTCCGGGGACGTGGCCGGGCTTGCACTCCTCGCGGGAAACCCAGCCGAGTTCGTGGTCCTTGTCGGCGTTCACGAGAGCGTAGTAGGGTAGGTCAGCGCGGGAGGGGTAGTGGAGCGCGACCGAGAGCAGGGTCCGGTAGGGAACGTTGGCCGCGGTCTCCACGAGGTCCCCGCACAGCGACTCGTCCCAGTCGGCCCGGTCGAGCAGGTAGGCGGTCGTCGGCGCGGGCGGGGTCAGGACGAGCGCGTCCGCCGCGAGTTCGTCGCCGGCGTCGGTCTCGACGTGCCACCGGTCGCCGGTAGCCGCGCTCTCACGCGTGAGCGTCCTGACCTCGGTCCCGGTTCTGACAGTCGCTCCGCCGGCCCCGCGGAGTCGGTCGCCCAGCGTCGCCAGTCCCTCGCGGTAGGTCCACTTCGGGGCGTCGTCGCCTCGGCCCTCGGATACCTCTCCGTCGGCGTCGAAGGTCCAGACCGGTCCCTCGGTTTCGACGAGTCCGTCGGCGAGTTCCTCGGTGAGGAGTCGAGAGACGCGCTCGTCGTCGTCCTTGCAGTAGTTCGCCCCCACGTCGTAGACGCAGTCGTCGCGGCGGCGGGTCGCCGCCCGGCCGCCGACCGACTCGCGGCGCTCGAAGACGGTGACCTCGGCGTCGGTCTCGCGGAGCGCGTAGGCGACCCCGAGTCCGGCCGCGCCCGCGCCCACGACGGCGATTCGGGTCATGGTGAAGTCGTCGGAGTCCGGCGGGAAAAGGGTGTCTGCCTCGAGTCGGCGGTGTGTCCGGATAGCGACTCAGTCCAGCAGTCCCTCCTCGTCGAACACCTCTCGGAGTCGCTCCATCGTGGAGACCGTCACGTCGCAGGAGGGCCGAACCGCGGGCTTGGGCGAGAAGCCGACCGCGAGACCCGCCACCTCCAGCATCGGGAGGTCGTTCGCGCCGTCGCCGACCGCGACGGTGTCGCGGATGTCGATTTCGCGCTCGCCGGCGAGGCGTTCGAGCGCGTCGTCCTTCGTCCCCTCGATGAGCGGGCCTTCCACCTCGCCGGTGAGTTCGCCGTCCGCGACCGGCAGACGGTTGGCGACGATGGTATCGACCGAGACGCCCTCGCGCTCCAGCGCGACTTCGACGCCGCGCTCGAACCCGCCGGTCAGGATGGCGGTGGTCACGCCCGCCTCGTTCAGTTCGCGGATGACCGTGCCGGCGTCGGGGCGGAGGTACACCTCCTCGAAAGCGTCCTCGGCGTCGGCCTCCGGGAGACCCTCCAGCAGGGCGGCCCGGTCGCGCAGGCTCTCGGCGTAGCTGATTTCGTCGTTCATCGCTCGCTCGGTGATGTCGGCCATCTCGTCGGCCACACCCTTCTGCTCGCCGAGCAGGACCGTCATCTCCGAGTCCGACAGCGTCCCGTCGAAGTCGAACGCGACCAGTGACATGGCCGGGGGTTCGTCTGCCGGGGGCTTGAAACGACCGGAAGGCGCAGGTAGCGCGAGACGGACGACGACGGGCGAACAGCACGGGAAGAAGGACGACGGGCGAAGGGTGAGCCTTTAACCGCCGCTCCGCCTATCGACGCCCATGACGCACTTCCCCGAGTTCGAGGTCGTCCCCGCCGTCGATATGCAGGACGGCGAGGTCGTCCAGTTGGTGCAGGGCGAGCGCGGCACCGAGAAGAGCTACGGCGACCCCGTCGAGGCGGCCCGGCGGTGGGTCGAGCAGGGCGCGGAGACGCTCCACCTCGTGGACCTCGACGGCGCGTTCGAGGGCGAGCGAGCGAACGCCGCGGCGGTCGAGGCGGTCCTCGACGCGGTGGACGAGGACATTGACGTGCAGTTGGGCGGCGGGATTCGGACCGTGGCGGACGCGACCGACCTGCTCGAACGCGGGGTGGACCGCGTGATTCTGGGCACGGCGGCGGTCGAGAACCCCGAGATAGTCGAGGAGATTTCCGCGGAGTATCCGGGGTCGGTGACGGTCAGCCTCGACGCGAAGGACGGCGAAGTCGTCGTCTCGGGGTGGACCGAGGGGACGGGTCTCGACCCCGCAGAGGCCGCGGCGCGCTACGAGGAACTGGGCGCGGGAGCGATTCTGTTCACCGACGTGGACGTGGAAGGACAGCTCGCGGGCGTCCAGACCGACCGCGTGCGCGAGGTGGTCGAAGCGGTCGAGATTCCGGTCGTGGCGTCGGGCGGCGTCGCCACGCTCTCGGACGTGCGGGCGCTCCGCGACGCGGGGGCCGCGGCGGTCGTCGTCGGGACCGCGCTTTACGAGGGCGAGTTCACGCTCGAAGAGGCCAACTCGGCTTAGCGCGACCGGGCAGTCGCCGCGGTCGTACCGCGCTCTCTGGTCCGGCGCGCTCGCGGTTTCGCCAGCAGGTAGGCGCTGGCGAGGAGCAGCGGAACGCCCACGACCGCGCCGTCGCCGAGCGACAGCAGACTCCCGTGGAACAGGGCGAGCAACATCAGTACGTCGATTTTTCGCATTGGTTACGGACGACTCTACCGTGAGCAAACACAAATAACTTTGTCAGACGTTCGTCATCTCCGGCGCGCCCGAAGGTAACGACCTTGTGCGTGGGGGCTAACTGTCGAGTATGAGCGACCGAACCGCCGCGGTGACCCGCGAGACCGCCGAGACGGACATCGAGGTGACCCTCGACGTGGACGGCGACGGCGACGCCACGGTCGAGACGGGCGTCGGCTTCTTCGACCACATGCTCGAAAGCTTCGCCAAGCACGGCCTGTTCGACCTGACGGTGCGCTGCGACGGCGACCTCGAAATCGACGACCACCACACCGTCGAGGACGTTGCCATCACGCTCGGCGACGCCCTCGAAGAGGCGCTGGGCGACAAGCGCGGTATCGTGCGATTCGCCGACCGGAAGGTCCCGCTGGACGAGGCCGTCGCGGGCGTCGTCGTGGACGTGAGCGGGCGACCCCTCTTCGAGTTCGACGGCGAGTTCTCGCAGGCCAGCGTCGGGGACATGACCAGCCACATGGCGAAGCACTTCGCGCGTTCGCTGGCCACGAACGCCGGACTGACGCTCCACGTCGAGGTCTCGGGCGAGAACGCCCACCACGAAATCGAAGCGATGTTCAAGTCGCTGGCGCGGGCGCTGGACGACGCGACGCGAATCGACGATAGGCGGAGTGACGTGGCGAGTACGAAGGGGAAGTTGTAGCGCGCTATCGAATTTTCGGACCGGCGCGCGCTGCGCGACCCTCGTGTCGCGCCAATTCCGTGCGAGGGATGAGGACCGCAGGTCGGAGCGGAGCGAAGACCGAGGACCGCAATCGGTTGGGGAGGGTGTGGCCCGCTGTGGCGGTGCAGTCGCGGTATAATAGGCTCAAGCCTGTCGCTAGTTCGCTCAGCCCACGGTACCTTTACCCGATTCGGACAAATCCTGCATTCTCGACGGGACACGTTGCGAGAGACAACGACTAAGCACCCTGCCATCCCATTATCTGCCAACAGATGTTCGACGAGATTATGCAGAAGTTCGAGGGGAGTCCCTCCCAGCAAGCCGTGATACGACTCCTCCTCGAACGCGGGTTCTCGGTCAACGACGAGGGCCGGGTCGTCTCCGGGTCCATCGAGATTCCGAACACCCAGATAGCCCGCGAAATCGACGTGGACCGCCGGGTCGTGGACTCGACCACCGACGCCATCCTCGCCGACGAGGAGTTGCGCCGCATCTTCCAGAACATCTCCTCGATTCCGAGTCTGATGGACCTCGCGCCCGTCCTCGACCTGAACGTCCTGACCGTCAACGTGAACGACGCCGACCAACCCGGCATCGTGGCGACGGTCACGACCATGCTGGCCGAGAACGACATCTCGATTCGCCAAACCGTCAGCGAGGACCCGGAGTTCACCGACGAACCCCGCCTCTACCTCGTCACCGACGACGACGTTCCCGGCGACGTGCTGAACGAGTTGAAGAACCTCGAGTTCGTGCGCAAAATCGAGTTGAAGTAAGGGGTCGGTTTCGGGGGCAGTTGCGAATCGCCGGGGAATCGTCTCGTACTGGCGAAGTGGAGGAAGCCGAACCGAGAAGCTAGCCATTGCCGACACCGAGGAGTTACCGCGACCGCACGGCGCCGCACCGCGGCAGCCTCACGCCTCCCCAGCCTCCTCGCTCACTTCGTTCGCTCGTCCCTCGCACAGCGTTGGCGGACCACGAGGGTCCGCCGGAAGACAACCCGCGTCTTCCGAGCAATCGCGCCACGGCGCGATGACGCCAGTACGCGCCGGAGATGGCTGTGTCAGTAAGTGTTTCGAGAGGTCAGTGTCTCACCCAGCGCGCCCAACTATTTCCGTTTCCGACCCCACACCACTCCTATGACCTTCGGTTCGACGCGACGACAGTTCCTCGCGTTCGCGGCCGCGAGCGCGACGGCGGGACTCGCCGGTTGCTCGCAGTTGGCCGACGGACCGGCGGAGAGCGAGCAGACGACGACCGATTCGGGCGCGACCGGAACCACGACAGCAGTCGAGTCGCTTCCCGATTCAGTCGGTCTCGAAACGCTGGCGTCCGGGTTCGGGGTACCCCTCGACGTGGCGTTCGCGCCCGACGCCGACCGGCGGTACGTCGCCGACCAGCAGGGTCTCGTCCACGTCCACGAGTCGGGCGGCCTGCGCGACCACCCGTTCCTCGACCTGCGCGAGACGGTCGTGTCCGGGGGCGAGACCGGTCTGCTGGGTATCGCTCTCCACCCTGAGTTCGCCGAGAATCGCCGGATGTTCGTGCGCTACAGCGCGCCGCCGCGCTCGGGCACGCCAGACGACTACGACCACACGTTCGTCCTCTCGGAGTTCGAGGCGACCGACGACGGGACGCGAGCCGAGCCGGACTCCGAGCGGACGCTTCTGGAGATTCCCGAACCGCAGGGCAACCACAACGCCGGGTCCGTCCTCTTCGGGCCGGACGGCTACCTCTACGTCGGCGTGGGCGACGGCGGGTCCGCCGGCGACCGAGGCGAGGGACACGTCGAGGACTGGTACGACGCCGTCCCCGGCGGTAACGGGCAGGACGTGACCCGGAACCTGCTCGGGAGCGTCCTGCGACTCGACGTGGACAGCGAGGCGTCGGGGAACCGAAGTTACGCCATCCCCGACGACAACCCCTTCGCGGACGGCGGCGAGAGACTCCCCGAACACTACGCGTGGGGGTTCCGGAACCCGTGGCGGATGGCGTTCGACCGCGGGCGGTTGCTCGTCGCGGACGTGGGGCAGAGCGGGTACGAGGAGGTGAGTCTGGTCGAGAAGGGCGGTAACTACGGCTGGAACGTCAAAGAGGGCACCCACTGCTACTCGGCGGACGACTGTCCGGACAGCACGCCAGACGATGTGCGCGGCGGCGAACCTCTTGTAGACCCCGTCATCGAGTATCCGCACTCGGGCGACGGCGTCAGTGGCGTCTCGGTCATCGGCGGCCACGTCTACCGCGGGGCGGCGCTCCCGGACCTGACCGGCGCGTACGTCTTCGCCGACCTGTCGGCCGAGGGGCGGTTGTTCGTCGCGATTCCCTCCGACGACGGTCTCTGGCCGACACGCGTCCTGCCGGTGGCCGGGGACGACGCCCAGAAGGTCGGTCGCGTCTACTCGTTCGGCCGCGGCCCCGACGGCGAACTCTACGTCCTCGGCGGCGGGAGCGACGCCGACGGACTCCACCGGGTCGTCCCCGCCGAGTGACGGTCGCGCCGACCCGGCGATTCACTCAGTCTGTTCTGAGTACTCGGCCCACCGCCGCACGCTCGGCCCGCTACCCGGAGGTCGGCCCGCGCTCCTTTACCGCTCGACTGACAACAGTAGCCCATGGCGATTCTCCCGGAGGACCGAGAGCGCCTCGCGTGGTGGGTGTTCACCGCCGCGATGCTCGGACTCCTCGCGTTCGTCCTCTGGTCGTTCGTCGGGACGGTCGTGTTCGGCGTCTTCCTCTACTACGGGATGCGACCGCTCGACAGGCGGTTGCGCCGCCGACTCTCCTCGGACACCGCCGCCGACCTGACCATGGTTCTGGTGACGGTGCCCGTGGTACTGCTGGTCGGCTACACCGCCGTGGTCGGGATACAGGAGTTGAGTCAACTGACCGGGAGCGACCCCTCGTCGTTCGCGCGGTTCGTCCCGTGGTCGCCCCAGAATCCGACGGCGTTGGTCGAGGACCTCCAGAAAGTCCTCGGTCCCGAACCCGCCCGGACGAACAGTCAGGAGTTGCTCTCGGCGGTCGTGTCGGGCCTCTCGACGGCGGCGACCGCACTGGCGCACTTCTTCCTGTCGCTGCTGCTGGCGTTCGTCCTCCTGCGCGAGGACGGCCGACTCGCGGCGTGGTACCGCGACCAGTTCGGGTCCGAGGGGTCGGCGGCCTACACCTACGCGCTGGCGGTGGACCGGGACCTCCACTCGGTCTACGTCGGCAACGTCCTGACCGTCTTCGCGGTCACGGTGCTGGGTCTCGTGGTCTACAACGGCCTGAACCTCGTCGCGCCGCCGGACCTCGCGGTCCCGGCCCCGGCGCTGGTCGCGCTGTTGACCGGGTTGGCGACGCTGGTTCCGCTCGTCGTGGGCAAGATAGTCTACGTCCCGGTCGGCCTCCTGCTGACGTATCAGGCGACGAGGGGACCGGGGTCGGGGGCGCTCTGGTTCCCGATGCTGTTCTTCGCGGTCTGCTTTCTCGTCCTCGACCTGCTCCCGGTGGCGATACTCCGACCGATAATCGCGGGCCGGAACGTCCACGGCGGACTCATGGTGTTCGCCTACATCGGCGGCACCATGCTGTTCGGCTGGTACGGACTGTTCCTCGGCCCGCTGTTGGTCGTCCTCGGCGTCCAACTCGCGCGAATCGTGGTGCCCGAACTGATTCACGGCGACCCGGTCACCCGGGAGGTCGAGGCGGCCGAGTCGCTCGGGACGACGCCCGAGAACGCCGCGTCCGACGACGTGACGACCGACGGAGGCAAGTCGGACGAGACCGAAGCCGACGGCGAGACGAATGGGTGAAGACACCTTCCGGACGGTCGCTGGCCGGGGCCGAGCGACGTTCGAGATTCGCGGGTCGGAGTTTATCGGTCACGCCGCGCCCGCCGCGGACCGCGAGGCGGCCGAGGCGTTCATCGCCGAGATTCGCGAGCGGTACGACGACGCGACCCACAACGTCCCGGCCTACCGGGTACGCGAGTCGAGCGACGACGGCGCTCGCGGGTCCGGCGGCGGACTGCTCCGGGAGTACGGCGACGACGACGGCGAACCCTCCGGGTCGGCGGGCAAGCCCGCGCTCAACGTCCTCCAGCAGGAGGGCGTGGAGAACGTCGTCGCGGTCGTGACCCGGTACTACGGCGGGACGAACCTCGGCGTCGGCGGGTTGGCGCGCTCGTACTCCCGCGGCGTCAAGGACGCCATCGAGGACGCCGAAATCGTCGAGGAGCGCCCCCGCGAGCGGTTCTCGGTCGCGGTCGAGTACGACGACTCGGGGACCGTGCGCGGGATTCTGGAGAGCGCGGAGACCGAGTTCGACGCCGACTACGAGGAGCGCGTCGCCTTCGAAGTCCGGGTGCCGGTCGAGGAGGCCGAACCGCTCCGGGACCGTATCCGGAGCGCGACGAGCGGTCGGGCCGACATCGACGGCGACGAGTGAACGAGACGTCGGTTCACCCGCCCAGCGGAACCCCGCCGAACACGGTGAGCGCAATCGCCCAGTAGGCGACGTAGCACCCGCCGAGCAGGAGCCCGTGCCACCGCTTCATTCGGCCCCCGCGGAGGAAGTAGGCCGCGAGCGCGGTGACGACGACGACCGCGGGGAGGTGGAACGTCAGCACCGACCGCGAGATAGTGAGGTCGCTCACCAGCATGATGACCCCGACGTTGCCGGTCAGCGAGAAGAGGACGCTCCCGAGGACGTTGCCGACGCCGATTTCCGGGACGCCGCGCCGGACCGGTTCCAGCGTGAGCATCACGTCCTCGAAGGTCAGGATGGCGGTCAGGACGGTCGCGCCGAAGACGGTGCCCGCGATGCCAGTTTCATCCACGACGACGCCCGACCCCGTCTCCAACAGCATCGAGGCCAAGACGATTCCCCCGAGCGCGACGAGCGCCAGCGTCACCCAGAGCCACCCGGCCCCGGTGCGACCCGCGACCACCCGGTCCTCCGGAATCTCCGCCACCGAGGAGGGCACTGAGACCCCGCCGTCGGTCCGCTCCGCTTTTCGACGAGAATCGCGCTCGCTTCGCTCGCGCTCACCCCCGTCGGAGCGTATCGACGCGCCGAGGTCGGTGGTCCGGAAGACGGGCGTGTCGCGCCGGTACTCTCGGACGAGGATGTAGCCGAACGCCAGAGCGAACGCGCCGACGAGCAGGAGTCCGTGGACGAACGTCAGCGTGCCAGCGAAGACGAACGGCACGACGAACACCGGCGCGAGCGCGAACAGCACGAGGTAGTCGGTCGGCAGGTCGACGGAGAACGGTCGCACGACGGCGGCGACGGCGAGCGTGACGCCGACGATGGCGAGCGCCGTCCCGAGCGCGGTTCCGAGCGCAGCGCCTTCGAGGTTCCCGCCCGAGAGGACGAGCGCCAGCACCGTGTCGTCGAGTTCGACCCCGGTGAACAGGATGGCGAGACCGAACAGCGACACCCGCAGGCCGAACGCCGCGCGAGTCAGGTAGCTGATGAGTCGGTTGACGCTAGCGGTCAGCAGGAGACCGCCTGCAGCGAGCACGAGTACCGCGCCGACCAGTCCGTGTCCCGCGACGACGCTCTCGACGAGACCCTCGATACCGCCCTCGTCCTCGTCGCCCTCCGCGGCGTCGCTCGCCTGTCCGTCCTGCGCCAACGCGGGCGCGACCGGACCCGCGACGACCGCGACGAGCAACGCGACTACGGCCACCCCGACGCCGACCCCCCAGCGTGACATGCGCCTTCCTACCACGCGGAGCCACATGTAGCTTCGAGTCCGCGTAGACGAGTCCGTTGAAAAGTTCTACACGCGTCCGGCGAACGCGCCGGGGTCGTCCGCCTCCGACCCGCCGACCGACACACAAAACATATCGCCGGGAAAGCCGAACTACTTCGTCATGACCGACGCCCACAGCGCCGAGGCGGACGCGAGCGCCGAGGCGGAACCCGGCGACGACTCCGAAGCCGAGGCGAGCGCCGTCGAACTCGATTTCGGGGAGACGGGTCGCATCCCCACGATTGCACAGGACGCCGACACCGGCGAGGTGTTGATGCTCGCGTACGTCACCCCAGAGGCCGTCGAGCAGACCCGCGAGACGGGACTGGCTCACTACTACTCGCGCAGTCGCGAGGAGTTGTGGCAGAAGGGCGCGACCAGCGGGCACGTCCAGCACGTCCGGGAAGTCCGGGCCGACTGCGACGGCGACGCGCTGCTCTACCTCGTCGAACAGGAGGGCGGCGCGTGCCACACCGGCCACGAATCGTGTTTCCACCGGACGCTCGACGGTGAGGTCGTCGGCGAGAAAGTCTTCGACCCGGACGACGTGTACGAATGACGGACACACGAGCGCACCACCGACAACGATGAGCGAATCACAGACCGCGACGACAGCGACCGACCTGCCCGCCAAGTTCGCCGACGCCGACGCCGCCTACCGCGACGTGGACGCCGAAATCGCCGACTACGGCGAGGAGACCGTCGAAGCGGTGGCCGACGCCTACGACCGGGCGACCGACCTCCTCGACCGCTACGAGGGGCAGGCGACCGGCACGGGTAAGGAGAACTTCAGGAACTTCATCAAGTTTCAGGAGAAGTTCGCGTCGCTGGTCGAGGGCCTGCCCGACGACCTCCCCGAGCGCGACGCCTTCGAGGCCGCCAACGACCGATTCGACAAGCGCCGACTCAGCGACGAGGACTTCGAGCGCGCCCGCGACGACCTCAAACCCGCGGGCGAGGTCGCCGGACTCCTCGCCGAGCGGGCGGCGGCGCTCGAACGCTACCACGAGGTGCGACGCGACGTGGGCCACGCCATCGCGGACCTCCGCGACGAAATCGCCGAGCGCGAGCGACTGGTGGAACTCGGCGACGCCGACCTCGACGCGCCGGTCGAGGAGATTCGAGACCCCATCGAGCGCTACGACGAGTCCGTGAGCGAGGCGTTCGAGGCGTTCAAGTCGGAGGCCAGCGCCCGCGAGGTGCTGGAGTTCGTGGCTACGACAGACGACTACCCGCTGGTCGAGTTCGACGACCCGCCCGAGACGCTCCGAGAGTACGTCCGGAACAACGAGACCGGGACCGAACCCATCTCGGAGTTACTGAAGTACGCCCGGTACTCCAACTCGAAACTCGACCACTACGTCGAGAGTCCCGCCGCGCTGAAGCGCGCGGTGGCGACTAACGAGACGTATCTCGAACGACTCGACGCCGAACCGCTGCAACTCGAATGGCCGCCCCGGCCCGCCGCGGAACTGCGCTGGCGCGTCGAGGAACTGGTGTCGGTCGTCTCGCGGTTCGCGCCCGACGAGGTAGTCGCGGACCTGCGCGAGGTCCTGTCGGTGGTCCACGACGCCGAGCGGTTCGAGCGCCTGCGGACCGCCGCGGAGGCGAAGACCGAACTCTCCGACGCGGAGCGCGAGAAGGTGGCGAGCGGTGCGGTCGAGGACGAACTGGCCGACCTGCGCGAGCAGAAAGAACTGTTAGAAGAGGCGCTGGCGGAGTATCCCGAGCGATAGCGGTCTCAGACCTCTGCTTTCGCCGCCCGCAACTGGCCTTCGAGTTCCTCGGCCAGTTCCTCGGCGCGGGCCTCGTCGCGGGCCTCGGCGTAGATGCGGACCATCGGTTCGGTGCCGCTGGGCCGGGCCAGCACCCACGCGTCGCCGTAATCGACGCGATAGCCGTCGAGCGTCGTGGTGTCGGCCTCCGAGTTCCGGGCCTCGCGTTCGGCCGCGTCCAGCAGGGCCTCGCGCTCGGCGTCGTCGTCGTACTCGATGTTGATGCGGACGTTGTGGTAGCCGTCGTAGGGCGCGACGACCTCGCTTGCCGGGCGGTCGGCGAGGAGTTCGAGGAACTGCGCGGCGGTGTAGGCACCGTCGCGCGCGAGTCGGTAGTTCGGGAAGAAGATGCCACCGTTGCCCTCGCCGGCGACCGGGACGGACTTGCCCTGACTCTGGAGTTCGCGGATTCGGGTGATGATGTTGGTCGAACCGATGGGCGTGAGTTCGAGGTAGGCGTCCCGCTCGTCGGCCACGTCCACGAGGCGCTGGGAGACGTTGACCGCCGAGACGACCGAGTCGCCGGCGTCGAGTTTCGCGGCGGCGAGCGCCGCGAGCGTGGCGTCGCCCTCGACGTACTCGCCGTTCTCGTCGTAGAAGATGGCGCGGTCGGCGTCGCCGTCGTGGGCGATTCCCACGTCGGCGTCGGTCGCCTCCACGAGTCGGCCGAGGTCGCCGAGGTTCTCCGGGACGGGTTCGGGGTCCCGACCCGGGAAGTGGCCGTCGGGTTGGCTGTTGGCGGTGACGACTCGACAGCCAAGTTTGCGGAAGAACTCCGGGGTGGTGAGCGAACCAGCGCCGTGGCCGGGGTCCAGCGCGACCGTGAGGTCGGCGTCGGCGATTTTCTCGCGGTCCACCGCGTCGAGCAGGCCGTCGACGTACGCGCGGCGAGCGCCCTCGACGTGGCGGCTCTCGCCGGTCTCGCTCCAGCGGGCGGTGTCGAACTTCTCGGCGAGGAACTTCTGTTCGATGCGCTCTAGCTCTTCGACCGCGAGTTCCACCCCGTCGTCCCCGATTAGCTTGACGCCGTTGTACTGCGGCGGGTTGTGCGAAGCGGTTATCATCACGACGGGAGTCTCCTCGCGCTCGGCGTAGGCCTGCGCGCCCGGCGTCGGGATGATTCCGAGTCTGTCAACGTCTGCGCCGACGCTGGCGAGACCGCTGGCGGCGGCGTCCGAGAGCATCTTTCCGGTCGCGCGAGTGTCCCGAGCGACCCCCACTCGGTCGGCCCGCCACACCGTCCCCGCGGCCTTGGCGACTTTAAGTACGAACTCGGGGGTCAGCGCCTCGTTGGCGACCCCGCGAGTACCACTGGACCCGAACACTTTCATGTCCGAGGGTGAGGACCCGCGGGCAAAAGTTATTCCGGAGCGCGACGCGGTGAGGGAGTGGTTCACGGTCGGGAGATAGGCCCACCTCACCGGCGAAAATACCCCGCAATCGAGCGTGAATCGACGGTTTCCGAGGGCGGCGACCGGGAGAGTGAAATCGGTCTAACGTTTCCCGGAACGTCCGCCCGCACCCGGACCGCGCCGCCCGGGACTACCGACCGGTTCACTTCTCCGCAAACCTCGAATTACGCCGACCTCAGCAGACCCCGGGTTGCCCGACCTCCGCAAACCACGGGACGCGCCGCGAGCGCGGTCGTGCGCTCGCAAGCGGGGAGGCACGGGGCGCGGTCGCGGTGCCGTGTTGTCCGGTGCAGTTGCGGTCCGATTCGCTCAAACGGTAACTAGCCGTCCCGATAGAACGGTTCCGGTCGCGCGTTGGCGGTCGCCGCGGTCGTCAGGGGACTCGCCGAGTGGAGCGTCGGACGCAATCCGAACGTTTTCACTCCCCCGCGACGCCCGTTCGAGCATGGGCATCAGCATCGACGAGAAGCGGGTGTACGACGCCAGCGAGGGACGACGCCGGTGTACGTCGTCGGCGAGTTCGGCGTCGCCCGCGTGAACACCTCCGACGACCTCGTGGGCGAGTTCGGACTGGCCCACCAGTGTTCGGCCCGCGACGCGCGGGCGCGGACGGTCGCCTCGCGGTCGCGACCGACGAGGACGTGCTGGTCGGCGTGTTCGGCGACGGAGACGCGGACGAAAGTGAGAGTACGGGCGACGCGGAAAGCGAGAGCCAGAGCGAGGCCGACGCGGACCCGGAACCCGAACGGTTCCACGGTCTCGGCGTCGGCCCGGCCGCGGCGGTCGGATTCGTCGGGGACGGCGGACTGCTCGTCGCCAGCGACGACGGGACCGTCCTCCGCGGCGGCGAGGGCGATTGGACCGAACTCGGCGAACTGGCCGACGTGCGGGCCATCGACGGCGAGTTCGTCGCCGCGGCGTCGGGCGTCTACCGGGCGACCGGCGACGAACTGCGCCACGTCGGTCTCGAAGACGCCCGGGACGTGGCCGGGGGTGCAGTCCCGCTGGCGGCGACCGGCGAGGGTCTCTACCGACTCGGGAACGGGTGGCTGGACGAACTCGACGGCGAGTTCCGCGCGGTCAGCGCCGCCGCCGAACCTCGAACGGAGGACGCCGGGACGGAGACCGGCGGAACGGGACCGCTCGGGTGGGCACACGCCGCGGGCGAGAACGGCCTGTTCGCCCGCGAGAACGGCGAGTGGGCCGAGGCGGCGCTACCGGTCGAGGAGCGCGTGGTCGCGGTGGACCACGGCGAGGGGGCCTACGCGGTCACCGCGAACGGGACGTTCCTGCTGTCGGTCGGTGACGGGTGGCGACACCAGATACTCGGTCTCCGGGGCGTGCGTGCCGTCGCCGCGCCGTAGGCAGAGCGACAGTCGGGGTCCGAGGCCGCTCCGGCCGCGTTCGGCGACGGAAGTGAGACGGTCTCGGATTGAAAACCGATTTACCCGCCGACGTACACCCCTCGCACATGATTATCAGCGGGTCAACCTCGCAGGTCCTCGCGGCCGAACTCGCGGCCGAGTTGGACGAACCCCTCGCCAGCGTCGAGTACGACCGATTCCCGGACGGCGAACTGCTGGCGGCCGCGCCCGGGTTCGCAGAGTCCGACGACGACCGGGCCGTCGTCGTCGCTTCGACCGTCTCCGCGGAGGCCCATGTCGAACTGCTCCAGCTGCAGGACGCCGCCCGCGAGTGGGGCGCGTCGGAGGTCGTGACCGTCCTGCCGTACATGGGCTACGCCCGGCAGGACGAGGCCTTCGAGGCGGGCCACCCGGTCTCGGCCCGGGCGGTCGCCCGCGCCATCTCCTCGGGCACCGACCGCGTGCTGACGGTCAACCCCCACGAGAACGCGGTCTGTGACTTCTTCGAGGTGCCCGCCGAACCCGTGGACGCCGCCGGACGACTCGCCGACCCGCTCCCGGCCGACCTCTCGGACCCCGTCTTCCTCTCGCCCGACGAGGGCGCGCTCGACATCGCCGCGACGGTCCGGGACGCCTACGGCGCTGGCGACACCGACTACTTCGAGAAGACGCGCCACTCCGGCACCGAAGTAGAACTGACTCCGAGCGACACCGACGTGTCGGGCCGCGACGTGGTCGTGACCGACGACATCATCGCCACCGGGTCCACGATGTCCGGCGCGGTCGAGATTCTGGCGGCGAAGGGGGCCTCGCGGGTGTTCGTGACCTGCGTCCATCCGATGCTGGCGTCGAACGCGGTGACGAAGCTATCGAAGGCGGGCGTCGAGGCGATTTGCGGGACCGATACGATTGAACGACCTGTGAGCGAGGTGTCGGTCGCGCCCGCAATCGCGGAGCAGTTGTAGGAGCGCTTCGGTGGCAATTTGGGGAGATAGGGGAGGGCCGTGGTGATGGGCCAGTGGCATTCGGGTCTCGTGAGATTCGGAACGATTCGATTGCAGTCATGCTAACTCTTCGCAGTCGCCCGGAAGGTTATTCGAGACATGGGGGTCAACAACTCCTTGTTCGTAGACCGAGTAACGGAGCTATGGGCATCTCGGACAACTTGGAGGAAGTGGAACCGACGATACTCATCGGAATCGGGTTTATCCTCTTTCTAATTCCCGAGCCTGCGACCTCTACGCTCGGTATCGGGTTGATGTTGTTGGGTATCGTCTGGTGGATTCAGTGGGCGTAATCGAGGGAACAGCCGTTGCTGGATACGCACTCGGAAATGCATCGGTTGCCGGACGAACGCTCTACGCGTTTCGTGGCGGCGAGACGAGCGCCGAATCTGTGGTGCGAACGTAGCGAACTCCTCGGAAGAGTTTGGGGCATGGGAGAAATCTTATTGAGAATGACTGACGGCTCGGTAATAATGCCCTCCTCTCGGCGGACGTTCCTGACCGCGGTCGGTACGGGTCTAACGGTCGGGCTAAGTGGATGTACTGACGCGGGAAACCGACCAGTTTCTCTTTCCGTGTCGAATCTCACGCAAGAGAGTTACTCACTCTTTATCGAGATTCTCCCAGCGGATATAGAGCAGGACCTCTCTGAGAAGCAGTTGTTTGCAGAATGGATTGACGTCGGTAGAGACGACGAAGCATATACGGAGAGAGAGAACGTCTTCGACGCGGTAAAGGCGCTCGTTCGAGTGAAGAACGAGAGTGGATACATTTGCGAGTACACCTTCGTTCCCGACTGTCCCGATTCAGAAACGGGTGAACACATCGAAATCACCCTCGTCTCGGAGAACACGGCAACGGTGACACAGAACTGGTGCAGAACATAATAGTCTCCGCTGAGATATTCCAAGTAACTACCGAGAATACGAGTCGGTTAGCATACGCTCTGTATTTAGCACGCCGTTCTAGATAGCCACTCGCGGATATCTCCAAAACGGCAAGTACGCCCTCGCTTACTCGAACTTCACCCCCTCCGAGAGCCGCCGGAGCCGAAACGGCGGGACTCCGTCGGCTCCGACCCTACGCCTCGGCTTCCGCCAGCGGCGCGACGGCAATCTCCATCTCGACGCCTTCCACGTCCCACGTCTTCCGGTGGCCGTCCTCCACGTCGCCCACCTCGTCGGCGCGGACCTCGCCCTTCACGAGGTCAATGCGCTCGGCCACGAGGTCGGCCACGCGCTCGTCGTCCACGTCGAGTTCGACGCGGACGCGCTCCTCGATGTCGAGGTCCATCTGCTTGCGCATCTCCTGCACGCGTCGGATGACCTCGCGGGCGTAGCCCTCGCTCTCGATGTCCTCGGTGAGTTCGGTGTCCACGTAGACGACGCCGCGCCGGTCGCCGTCGGTGTCGAAGCCGACGCCCGTGACGCCCTCGGGCGTCTGAGTGACGAACTCGACCATCTCGTCGGTCAGGTCCACGTCCATGCCGGTCTCGGACTCGACCGCCGCTTCGAGCGCGTCGAGGCTGGGTTCCTCGACGCGGGCGGCGTTGAGCGCCTGCATGACGCGTCCGGCGTCGTCGCCGAACGCCGGGCCGAGGACGCTCATGTCGGCCTCGGCGCTGTACTGGAGTTCGCCCCAGTCGTCGCCGGGCGCGACGACCTGAATCTCGCGGGCGTTGAGGCGGTCGGCCAGCAGGTCGCGGTGGCGCTCGACGGCTTCCACCGTGCGGTCGTCGTCTGCGTTGACGACGACGCGCGTGACCGGCCAGCGGAGCTTGCGCTCGGCCTGCTGGCGGGCGTTCGACCCGGCCTCCTCGACGGCCCGCAGGAGCGCCACGTCGGTCTCCAACTGCTCGTCGGCCCAGTACTCGTCGGCCTCGGGCCAGTCGCACATGTGGACCGTGTCGTAGCCCGAGTCGCCGGTGAGGTTCTGGTAGACCTCCTCGGCGACAAACGGAGCGTAGGGCGCGAACAGCGTGGCGAGTTTCGACAGCACCTCGTAGAAGGTGGCGTACGCCGCCTGCTTGCTCGCGCTGTCGTCCTCCTCCCACATGCGCTCGCGGACCACCTGAATGTAGAACCGCGACACGTCCTCGACGACGAACTCCAGCAGGACCTCCAGCGCCTTGTCCTGTCGGAACTCCTCCCAGTGGTCGGTCATCTCGCCGACGACCGACTGGAGGCGCGCCAGCACCCACTCGTCCACGAGTTCGAGGTCCTCGTCCACCGCTTCGAGGGTCGTCTCGTCCGGGTCGAAGTCGTCGAGACGCATGTACGGCAGCGGGAACCGGAACACGTTCCAGAGGATGTTGAGGTCCCGCTGCATGTTCTGCATCTCGTCCCACGAGAACCGCATGTCGTCGCCCTGCGGGTTCTGGTGGAGGAGGAACGTGCGCATCGGGTCCGCGCCGTGGCGCTCGATGGCCTCGTCGGGCGCGACGATGTTGCCGATGGACTTCGACATCTTCCGGCCGTCCTCGGCGAGCGCCCACCCGTGCATCACGACGTCGTCGTAGGGGACTTCGCCGACGGCGGCGGTGCCCATGCCGAGTTGCGACCAGAACCACCCGCGGGTCTGGTCGTGGGCCTCCATGATGAGGTCGGCGGGCCAGAGTTCCTCGAACTGCTCTTGCTCGCTCGGGTAGTTCAGGGTACCCCACGAGGCGACCGAGGAGTCGAGCCACACGTCGAACACGTCGTCGACGCGAGTGTAGGTCGTGCCGTCCTCGGTGATGGTGAGGTCGTCTACCGTCCCCTTGTGGAGGTCCACGTCCTCGGGGTCCACGTCCTGGTCGACGCGCTCGGCCAGTTCCTCGCGAGTGCCGACGACGACCACGTCGTCCATCCCGCCGTCCCAGTTCTCCGGCGTCCAGATGGGGATGGGGATGCCCCAGTAGCGCTGGCGCGAGACGTTCCAGTCGGGCGCGTCCTCCACGAAGTCGCGGAAGCGGTTGTCCCGCGCCCATTCGGGGTGCCACTGGCTGTCCTCGACGTTGTCGAGCAGTTCGTCCTTGATGTCGGTGATGGTGATGAACCACTGGTCGGTGACTATCTGGATGATACCCGTGTCACAGCGCCAACAGTGGCCGTAACTGTGGGTCACGGTGCCCGACGAGAGCATCAGCCCCTTCGCTTCGAGGTCGGCGACGATGTCCTCGTCGGCGTCCTTGACGTACTGTCCGGCGTACTTCCCGGCGGAGTCGCCGTAGACCCCGTCGCTCCCGACCGGACAGAAGATGTCGAGACCGAGTTCCGTGCCGCGCTCGAAGTCCTCCTCACCGTGGCCCGGCGCGGAGTGGACGAGACCGGTGCGGTCCACTTCCACGTAGTCGGCGGTGTAGACCTGTAGGGCGTCCTCGCCGGTGGCGTGGTCGGGGACCTCCTCGTCGAGCGGGTGGTCGTACTCCCAACCGACCATCTCCTCGCCGGTGAACTCGTCTTCGACCTCGTAGTCGTCGTAGCGGCCCTTCTTCAGGACCTCCTCGACGCAACCGTCCGCGAGATAGAGCACTTCTTCCTCGCCGTCTCTGGTCGCGCGGACCTGCTGGTAGGTCACGTCGCCGTCC
This sequence comes from Halorussus sp. MSC15.2, assembly GCF_010747475.1. Taxonomy (NCBI): domain Archaea; kingdom Methanobacteriati; phylum Methanobacteriota; class Halobacteria; order Halobacteriales; family Haladaptataceae; genus Halorussus; species Halorussus sp. MSC15.2. The sequence continues at coordinate 62,802 of NZ_VSLZ01000005.1, forward strand.
ACCGCGACGAAGGTGTTGGCGGGGATGGTCCACGGGGTCGTGGTCCAGATGACGAGGTGTCCCTCGCGCTCGCGCAGGGGGAACTTGACGTAGATGGAGGGGTCCTCGACGTCCTCGTACTCGACCTCGTTGTTGGCGATGGCGGTCTCACAGCGCGGGCACTGGGAGATGGAGCGCTGGCCCTGCTCGACAAGTCCGCGCTCGTGGGCCTGCTCGAAGCCCCACCACGCGGCCTCCATGTACTCGGGGTTCACCGTCTTGTAGGGGTCGTCCCAGTCCATCCAGACGCCGAAGGACTTGAAGTCCTCCTGAAGCCCCTCCAACTGCTCCTCGGCGAACTGCTTGCACTCCTGAATGAAGTTCTCCTCGCCGAACTCCTCGATGTCCTTCTTGTTCTCGAAGCCGAGTCGCTCCTCGACTTTCGTCTCGATGGGCAGGCCGTGCATGTCGTAGCCCGGCCGGTCGGTCACGTCGTGGCCCTGCATCCGCAGGTAGCGGATGTAGGCGTCCTTCAGCGTCTTGTTCCACGTCGTGCCCATGTGGGCCGCTCCGGAGGTGTACGGCGGCCCGTCCACGAAGAAGTACGGCTCCCCGTCGGCGCGATGCTCCTTGGCCTTTCGGTAGGCGTCCACGTCGTCCCAGTAGTCGAACACCCGGTCTTCGACCTCGTGGGGTTCGTACTGGTCCGCGACTTCGCCGAACCTGCTCATACCTGTTGTGTTCTTCCCCGAAGTTAAATCGGGTTCGGTTGTGCAGTCGCGTCTGCGCGGGCAGACGCAGTGTCGATGGACTCGTGGTCCCCTCCGGGTCGCGACCTACCTCCGCCGACCGACTACTGGCCGGTACTGTCCCACTCGTCGAAGCGAGACGGTTCGCCGCGAGCGCCGCGGAGCCACCGGTAGCCGTAGGGCGAGACCGCGAACTCGTGGGTCGTCCCGTCGAGCGGTTCGTAGTCGCGGTCGGCGAACATGTCCACGAGTTGGGTGGTTTCGGGTAACTCGAACGAGACCGTCGTCTCCTCGTCGGCGAGATTGTGGACCGCCACGACGCTCCGCCCGTCCCACGTACACCGGTGGACCATCACGCCCGGCGGCGTCGTCTCCACGAGGTCGAACTCCCCCCAACCGACTTCCGGATTCTGCTTCCGGAGGTGGACGAGTCGCTGTACCCAGTTGAACAGCGAGTCCGGGTCGAACTGCTGGTCCAACACGTTCACGTTCTCGTAGCCGTACTCTCCCTCGTCCACCACCGGCGCGACGAGTTGCTCGGCGGGCGCGTCCGAGAACCCGGCGTTCACCTCGGACGACCACTGCATCGGCGTGCGCACGGCGTCGCGCCCCGCCAGCGAGAGGTCGTCGCCCATCCCGATTTCGTCGCCGTAGACGACCATCGGTGTCCCCGGTAGCGAGAACAGGAGACTGTAGGCGAGTCGGAGTTGCCGCCCGTCGTCGAGCATCGGCGCGAGTCGGCGGCGGATGCCCCGGCCGAAGATGCGCATGTTCTCCTCGGGCGCGAACGCCTCGAACACGTCCCGGCGCTCGGACTCGGTGAGGCGTTCGAGGTCCAACTCGTCGAGGTTGCGCAGGAAGTTAAGCCACTGGCCTTCGGTCGGCACCGAGGGGAGCAGTCGCAGTCCCTCGACGACGGGTTCGACGTTCTCGCGGGCGAGACCCAGAAACAGGTAGTTGTCGAGCAGGAAGTTGAACAGCAGGTTGAGTTCGTCACCGTCGCCGAAGAACTCGCCGAGTCGGCGCGGTTCCTCGTCCACCTCGCCGAGGAGGACGGCGTCGCCCTTGCGCTTGGTCACGAAGCTACGGAAGTTGCGCACGATTCCGTGCGGGTCGTCGGGTCTCGTGGATTCGAGGCCCTTCGCTTCGACCATGTGGGAGGCGGCGTCGAGGCGGAACCCGTCCACGCCAAGTCGGAGCCAGAATCCCATGATATTGCGTATCTCCTGACGCACGTCCGGGTTCGAGAGGTTCAGACCGGGTTCGTAGTCGTAGAAGCGGTGGAAGTAGTAGGCGTCGGCGACTTCGTCGTAGGTCCAGACGCTCTCCTCTTGCCCGGGGAATATCGTCTCGGCGTCGACCGACGCCGATTCGGGGTCGTCGGTCCAAGCGTAGTAGTCGCGGTACTTCGAGTCGGGGTCCTCGCGGGCCTTCTGGAACCACGGATGCTGGTCCGACGTGTGGTTGACCACGAGGTCCACGAGGACGCGGATGCCGCGGTTCTCGGCCCCGTGGAGGAACTCGGCGAAGTCGCCCAGCGTGCCGAGTCGGTCGTCGATTCCGTAGTAGTCGGCCACGTCGTAGCCGTTGTCGCGCATCGGACTCGGGAAGAACGGGAGGAGCCAGATGCAGTCTACGCCGAGTCGCGAGAGGTAGTCCAGTCGGTCCGTGAGACCGTGGAAGTCGCCGACGCCGTCGCCGTCGGAGTCGTCGAACCGTTTGACGTCGACGGCGTAGACGACGCTGTTCTTGTACCAGTGGTCGCTTCCCCCCATCGTTCGCTACGTGTACGGGACTGAGTGGTAAGTTCTCTGTGGCGGCATCGACGGCCGCCACGACTTTTATGCGACTGTCCACCGAGAGACGCGTGGGGGAATAGCATGGTCGGGAAGAAGCGATGGGCCATCGCGGAGGGGTACGTCCCCGAAACGAGCCACGGTCCGGAACCCGAGATGACCAGCCACGAGACCGTCTGCGTCCTGAACGCGACCGGCGAGGACGCGCACGTCGAGATAACTGTCTACTACACCGACGAGGACCCGGTCGGTCCCTACGAGGTGACGGTGCCCGCCGAGCGCACGAAGCACGTCCGGTTCAACGGACTCGACGACCCCGAACCAATTCCGAAGGGGACGCCGTTCGCCAGCGTCGTCGAGTCCAATGTGCCGATAGTCTGCCAGCACACCCGCCTCGACTCGCGACAGGCTGAGAACGCGCTGCTGACGACGGTTCCGTACGGGGCCGAGTAGAACGGGAGCGAACTGATGACTGACATCGGTTACCACGCCTCCCACGAGCAGTTCGCGCCCAGCGACCTCCTGGAGTACGTCAGGCGCGCCGAGGAGGCGGGGTTCACGGACGTCCTCGCGTCGGACCACTTCCACCCGTGGAGCGAGCGGCAGGGCGAGGCGGGGTTCGTCTGGTCGTGGCTGGGCGCGGCGATGGAGACCACGTCGATGACGTTCGGCACCGTGAACGCGCCGGGGTACCGCTACCACCCGACCATCGTCGCGCAGGCCGCGGCGACGCTCCGGTCGATGTACCCCGAGCGGTTCTGGCTGTCGGTCGGCAGCGGCGAGTTGCTCAACGAACACGTGACCGGCGAGAGGTGGCCGGGGAAGGACGAACGGAACGCGCGACTCGAAGCGTGCGCCGAGGTCATGCGACGGCTCTGGGACGGCGAGACGGTGACTCACCACGGGCAGGTTACAGTGGAAGACGCCCGACTCCACACCCTGCCCGACACAGCGCCGCCCCTCGTCGGCGCGGCGCTGTCGGAGCAGACCGCCCGCTGGCTCGCGGAGTGGGCCGACGGCATGGTCACGGTCGCCACGACCGACCACGAGTCGCTGCAGCGCCGCATCGAAGCGTTCCGGGAGCGAGCGCCCGACGCCCCGGTCTACCTCAAGGTCCAACTGTCCTACGCCGAGGACGAGGAGACGGCGCTGGAGGGCGCGTACGACCAGTGGCGGACGAACTGCGTGCCCGGACCTGTGACCCAGAACCTCCGCACCACCGAGCAGTACGACGCGGTGGGCGAGACGGTCACCAGAGAGGAGGTGAAGGAGAACGTCCGAGTGTCGGCCGACCTCGACCGGCACGTCGAGTGGTTGCGCGAGGACCTCGCGCTCGACGTGGAGAAGGTGTTCCTACACAACGTCAACCGGGAGCAGGAGCAGTTCGTGGACGCGTTCGGCGAGCGGGTGCTGCCGGAGTTCGAGTGAACCGCGTCGGACGGGCGACGCCGTGGAAACCGAACCGCACTCAGAGGACGTCTGGGAGTCGCCAGAGGGTCGATAGCTCGTAGGTCGGTGAGACCGCCACCTCGCGCTCGGGCCGGCGCTCGCGTCGCAGGAGCGCGGAGTCGATACCGGCGTTGTCGGCCGCCTTGACGTCTACCGGGCGGTCGCCGACGTACAGGGCGGTGTCGGCGTCGAGCGTCTCCATCGCGGTCTCGATGTTCTGCGGGTCGGGTTTGCGGCGTTCGAGTCCCGACGGCGTGAACCGACAGCCGTGGACCGTCTCGAAGCAATCCGTCAGGTCGAACTGACGCAGCAGAAACGAGAGCACGCGGGGGTGGTTGTCACTGACGATACCGAGCGAGTAGTCCAGGTCGCAAATCGCGGTGACGTCGTCGTAGTGCGAACGGACGCCGGACCGAATCTCGGACAGTTGCGCCCGAATCGCCTCCCGCGCGGCCTCCGTGCAGAAGGTGTCGCGGTCGATGTCGGCCGCCCGACAGCGGTCGGTGATGGCCGAGAGGTTCCCCCGGAAGAAGTCGGCGACGATATTCTCCGGCGGGGCGGACAGTTCGAACCGTCGCTGGACGCGCCCCATCGCGTCCGTCATGGTCTCTCGGTCGGGCATCTCCGCGATGACGCCGTCGCAATCGAACAGTACCGCGTCGTAGGTCATCGTGTCCGGATGGTCTCTCTTCGAGACGTAAAACGCTATCCGGTGGGAGGCGTTCAGGGGGTGAGCGACGCTCACGGGGTGAACGCGCCGTACCGAAACACGCAAGTATCATACATTTGAGGGCAGAGCCATGGAGAACCCCGCCGAGGCTGCGCTAGAGCGACTCGGGTTCCTGACCGCGTCACCGAATCGCGTCCGCCTGTTGCGGTCACTCTCCACGAACACGGCACCGCCGGACGCGCTGGGAGAGGATTTGGACCTCCCTCGCTCGACACTCCAGCGAAACCTCACCGCCCTCGAAGAGCAGGGATACGTCTCTCACGAGGTCACGGAGAACCGATACGAGATAACCGTTGCCGGGGAACTCGCTTTCAAAGCGGTCGAAGACGCGCTCTCGACGGTCGAACTCGCGGCGTCGCTCGGTCCGTTCTTCGAGCGTTTTCCGACCGAACTTCCCGTCGAGACGGACTCGTTACGGTCGTGTGACGTGACGGTGTCCACGACAGACACCCCGTTCGAACCGCTCTACCACGTCCGACGGAACGTGATGGACGCGACGAGCGTGAAAGGGTTCGTGCCGACGCTCAATCCGCTCTACCTCGAAACGCTCCGTGATTGTGTCCCCGAACAGTTGACCCTCGACGTCATCGCACCGCCCACCGCGTACGAATCGGCGAATCCCGATTACGACGAGACGTTCGCGACGCTCGAAGCGGCCGACGACGTGACGCTCCGCGAAGCGAGCGCGGTACCGGAGTACGCGCTCGGAATCGTCGACGAGACGGTTCTGCTCGGGGCGTTCGACGAACGGATGCGAACGCATTCGGTGCTGGAGGCACCGTCGCAACCGGAACTGCTGGAGTGGGCCGAAGCGAAGTACGACGAAGTCGAGGCGGCGTCGATACCTCGCTGAGGAACCCTCCGCAGAAGCGAGAGAGTTCCCGACGGACGGTAGCCTCAAGCTTATACGCCGCGCCGTCGAACCGCCACGATACAGCATGAGTCGAGACGACTGCATCTTCTGCCAGATAGTCGAAGGCGACATCCCGAGTCGAACCGTCTTCGAGGACGACACCGCGATGGCCTTCCTCGACGCGAATCCGCTCGCGCCGGGCCACACGCTCGTCATCCCGAAGGAACACCACGAGACGCTCGAAGAGACGCCAGAAGACGTGGCCGCCCACGTCTTCGGCGCGCTCCACCGCCTCAACACCGCGGTCGAACACGCCGTGGACGCCGACGGGACCAACGTCGCGTTCAACAACGGCGAGGCCGCCGGACAGGAAGTTCCCCACGTCCACGGCCACATCATCCCGCGGTTCGAGGGCGACGGCGGGAACCCGATTCACGCGGTCGCGGGCAAGCGCCCGGACCTCACCGAGGATGAACTGGACGAAATAGCCGAGGAGATTCACAGCCAGCGCGACTGAACGGCGCGAGTGGGACCGTCGCAGCGAACCGTCGTCCGGGGGACTCGACCGAAGCGCACTCTTTTATATCAAGCCGTAGCAACCTCGAACCAATGGCCTACTCGACTGCCGCGCTCGTCGGCGCGACCGGCGGCGCGGGCACGACCCGACTCGCCGTCGAACTCGGGGCGACGCTGGCCCGCGACGGCCGCGAAGTGGCGATTCTCGACGCCGCGTTCGCCACCGAGGGACTCGCTCGCCACGTCTCGGGCCGCATCGACGCCGACGTGACCGCGCTCCTGACCGAGGACGAAACGGTCCAAGCTGACCGACTGCCCGCGGAGGGTCTCCGAGAACACCCCGCGACCGCCGACCTCGCGGGCCGACTCGCACTCTGTCCGGCCCACGCGCCCTTCGAGCGACTGGCTCGCGCGAAAACCACCGACGCCGCCCGGCGGTTCGAGACCCTGCTCGGCGAGACCGCCTCGGCGTACGACCACGTGCTGGTGGACGCGCCGCCCGTCGCGTCGAATCAGGCCGTCGCCGCGGTTACCGCGGCCGAGTGTGTCGCGGTCGTCGCACCCGCGAGCGAGCGTGGCGTGGACGCGCTCCAGCGCGCTCGCGGCCGGGTCGCCGACGTGGGTGCGAGCGTGGACGCCGTAGTTGCCAACCGCGCCGAACCCGAGCATCCGGTCCGGAGCGCGGACGCCGCAGTTCCGGAGAGCGAAGTGCGGACCGTCGAGGGGGTTCCGGCCAGCGCCCCGGACCCGGAAACGGCCTTCGCGCCCGCGGTCGCTCACGTCGCGGAGGTCGTCTTCGACGCCGAACTAGGACTGGAGTTCGAGGAATCGGGACTACTCGACTTCGACGCCGAGGAGTTGCTGCCGGACGCGCTCTCTTGACGGCAGTCCGCGACTTCCGGAGCGACACTCCGTCGCCACTCTGACGGGGCGAGCGCGGACCGTCTCTGCCCTGTTGCCGAAAGTTCAAGGAGGAGGGAGACGGCCGTCTCTCGGGTTTGCGGCAGGCGTCCTTCTAGTCGGGACCGGCCAACATATTTTATTCACCACTATATATTAGAAATATAAGGCCTTAACCGCAGAGTTATTAATTTTTGACTGCAGCATGACGAAGGAAAACGAATCCGGGCGTGGACGTAACGAAACGGTAAACCGGCGGACGGCCCTCAAAGCACTCGGAGCGGCGGGCGCGGCCGTCACCGGAACCGGTGTCCTCGGGACCGTCTCGGCGGCGGACCCGAACCAGAAGTACATCGCGATACAGCGGGCGGCCAACGAGATTCGCGAGAAGCAGGGCCGACAGGCGATGCTCCGGTTCCTCCGGAAGCAGGGCATCGACTACGCCACCGTGCGGAAGCCGATGGCCATCGAGGGCGAGGACGGAATCTCCACCAACGAATTCAGCAACGTCGACGGCGGAAGCTATTGTGACATCTGCTTGGACTTCACGCTGTACACCAACTCCAACAACACCATCTACACCATCGACATGGAGTGGACGTACAAGCTCGAAAACAGCGACTACGGCCAGCAACCAAACGACGGGGCCGCGCTCTACTACACCGACAGCGCGTGGGACTACTACTCCAACTCCCTGAGCGAGACGACCTACACCAGTAGCAACGTCTCGACGGAGGACGACAACAACAACGACGGCGTCGCCTACTCCGTGAACGACGTGTCGGCCGGTGACGGTGACCGACTCTACTGCGGGCTGAACATCGAACCCATCGGCGACTACAGCGCCAGCGAGCGGGAGGTCTTCGGCCAGTACATGCACACGTGGACGGACGTGGAGGTCAACTCGTCGTTCGGCGTCTCGTTCCCGGCCGGAATCTCGGTGAGCTACTCGGTCGATACCAACGTGAATCAGGAGAAGACGGGAACCGAAGGAGACGGCGACACCCTGATGACCCTCGACCAGTCCGAGGCAACCCTCGACTGAGCGGAATCGCCGAGACGCTATATTTTGACCGACCGGCCGCTACATTAAAAATGATACTACCCGGTAATACGTTCGTGAGAACATGAAGCGGCGTCAACTACTCGAAGCCGCGTTAGTCGCCAGCATCGGGAGCGCAGGTTGTCTAGACCGCCTGTCGGGGACCACGCGCACCCCGGCACACACCGTTTCGGTGTACCACGTGGACCAAGCGGTCACGCGAGACGTGAACGTCGTCGTCCGGAACGACGCTGGCGAGACGCTCTTCGAGCGGTCGTACACGATGTCCGAGTCGAACGAGGCCCACGAAGACGCCACGTTTCCGGAGTCGAGCGACCCCTCCACCGTACTCGTCACTGTAGACGGGAGGGAGTTCGAGAGACAATGGCCGAACCCCGACTGTTCCGGGGACAACTGGGCCGGCGTCGAGGTGTGGATTCGCGGACCGTCGGGGTCAGCCCCCAGCGTCGAGGTGAAAGGAAACTGCCAACACGTGTACGTGGAGACGTAACCCGACGAGAGCGTCTCAAAGGAGTTCGCCAGTGCCGCTCATCGTCCCGGCCAGCGCGTCGCGTTTCGCGACCGCGGCGTCCCCGTCGCGGGCGAACGCCCCCTCCACGAGGTCGCTCGCGCCCGGAATCGGGTCGTGAGTCTCGACGAACGTCGCCAGCGCGAACTCCGTCTCGTTCGCGCCTGAAAGTTCGCGTGCCTCGGTCCGCGAGAGGTCGGCCGAGAGCCAATCACCGATAATCCGGTGGGCCTCGGTCGTCAGCGGGGAGACGCCCTCGCACCCCAGCAGGTGGAGCGTCTTGGCCGCGGTCATCGGGGCGACCCCCGCCTCGTGGGCGCTGTCGCCGACCGACCGGCCGGAAGTGTGACCTTCGACTATCACGGCCGCGGAGGCGGCGTCACAGGGTAGGTCGTCGGCGAACTCGGCGAGTCGCTCTCGGAGGTCGGCGTCGCTGGTCGCCGTGGCGTCCACCGAGGCGACGCCGCGGTCGCGCTGCTCGGTGGTGACTTCCAGACCGTCGGCGATGTCCGAGAGCGGCATGCGAGGAGATTGTCACGTCATCGACTTAAATTCGGCCGTTGAGAATCGGAATCGATAACGCCACGGTCGGCAGAGCCTACCGATTACCGGTACGTTCCTCGGCGGAGAGCGGGAGGTTTCGCACCGCTCCGGCCTTCCTTTAAATACGATATCGGGCGAAGTTTCGACTGTAATGAGCGAAGCACACGCGACGGCACGAACCTGCCCCGAATGCGACGGCCGACTGACTCCCGACAGCGACGAGACTGTCTGTACGGACTGCGGTCTCGTCGTCTCGGAGGACCGCATCGACCGCGGCCCGGAGTGGCGGTCGTTCGAGGACGACGACACCTCCGAGAAGCGCACCGGCGCGCCCCTCACCCGGTCGCGCCACGACCGCGGACTGACGACCGAAATCGGCCACGACGGCGACTTGCGGTTGACGGGGCGCAAGCGACGGCGAGTCGCGCGGATGCGCAAGCACCACGAGCGCTCCAAAATCGGGTCGAAGACGGAGCGAAATCAGGTCTACGCGTTTACCGAGATTCGGCGACTCGTGAGCGCGCTCGACCTCTCGCGGAACGTCCGGGACCGGGCCTGCGTCCTGTTCGAGTCGGCCCAGTCCGAGGACCTGCTCCGGGGGCGGTCGCTGGAGGGGTTCACGGCCGCCGCGGTGTACGCGACCTGTCGGACCGCCTCGGTCTCCCGTACGCTCGACGAAGTGCTGGAGGTGGCGCGGGCGAGACGCGGCGAACTCAAGACGGCGTACGACGCGATGAACCGCGAACTCGGACTGCCGACCGGTCCCATCGACCCGAAAGAGTACCTGCCGCGGTTCGCCAGCAGACTCGGCCTGCCGACCGACATCGAGCGCGAGGCGGCCGAACTGGTCGAACGGGGCTACGAGGAGAATCTGGTCTCTGGCCGGAACCCCGGCGGGTTCGCCGCGGCGTGTCTCTACACCGTGGCACGCGGGACGCGCCACCGGATGACCCAGAAGGAGGCCGCCGAGGTGGCCGACGTGACCGCCGTGACGCTCCGGTCGTCGTACCGGGACCTACAGGACTGACGACTGTTCTTCGGTCGCGAGACGTGTCTCTTCTGCGAGTTCGACGAAGCGCTCAGCGACGTGGCTCCCCGTCGCGAACGCCGATACCGGCGAGCAGTTGCGCTGTGCCCGGCGAACGCGTTCGTCGTCGGGAATCGGCACGACCGGCGCACCGAGCGCCCGGCGGACGCGTTCGGTCGGCGGCCGGTCGCCGGTCCGGTTGAGCGCGACGGCGGCCAGTCCCGCGTCGAGTTCGCGGGCGAGTTCACGCGTCCGGAGGGCGTCGGCCAGCGCGAACTCGCGGGGCGACGTGACGAGGACGGTCGCGTCTCCCGCGAGCAGAGGCATCCCCGCGTCGGCGGCCATCCCCGCGGGACAGTCTACGACGACGGTCTCGTAGGCGTCTTCGACCGCTTCGACCGCCGCGACGAGACCGGTCACGTCCCCGGCGCGCGCTCCGGCGAGCGTACGACCGCACGGGAGCAGGCGCACGGGACCGCCCTCGCGAACTGCTTCGAGGGGGTCGGCCCGGTCGGCCAGTACGTCGTGGAGGTCCGGGCCGCGCCGCGCGGCGAGGTCGGCCATGGCGAGGTCGGCGTCCACGACCACGGCATCGAGTTCCGCGCCGAGATTGAGCGCGACGGTGGACTTGCCGACGCCGCCTTTCCCGCCTGCGACGGCCAGTATCACGGCGACCTCCGCGAGGGCCGGTCCCGAAGACGCTCGACGCGACGAGCGACGGCCGCGAGCGCGTCCCGGTCGTCGGGCGTCGTCGCGGGGGCGCGACCGAGTCGGTCTCACCGTCGGAGCGCGCTTCGACGGCCGAGAGCCACACTTCGACCGCGTCGGGTATCGGCGGTTGCGAAGTCGGCGACTCACGCTCGGGGTTCGACTCCGCGGCGGGAACGGCGTCGGCGGGCGGTCGGGGGTCTCCGAGCGCACGGACGACGCCCTCGGGAGTCGCGTCGTCCCCGAAGGTGTCGGGGTCGGCCTCGCACTCGGATTCTCCGGCGCGTTCGGTCCAGACGAGTTCGGCCGGAGGACGACTTTCGGACGGTGGTTCGGCCTCGGTCGAGGATTCGAGTTCGACCGCGGACTCGGCGGACGCGGGACTCGCGTATCCCAGCGCCCGCCGGTCCTCGGCCGCGACGACGCCCTCGAACCCGCCGTCGTCCCACCCCGCGGCGGGAACGCCTTCGCGGCGGGGTGGCCAGACCGGACCGTCGAGGCGGTTCCCGACCCTGACACGGCGGGCGGTGGCCGACGGGTTCCGGACGACGAGTTCCACGAGCGTGACTCCGGCGTGCGACTCGGCGCGGCAGTCGAGTTCGACCATGGCCGGGGTTCGTCGCGTCCTCGGTGATAAAGTTGGGCGAGGAGCGTGCTAGAGTCGAATCACGGGACCGTCCAGCCACTCGGCGGCCTCGGCCGCGCTCTCGAAGGGGTCGGTCTCGCGGGCCAGCACGACCGGGGCGTCGTACGCCGCCACGCGGGCGACGGCGAGCGCCGACTCGACCGACTCCCCGATGTCGCCGTCCGGAACAGCGTCACGGGCGTCGGCGAACGCGCTCCGTACCTCGTCGGCGAGGTGTTCGCGGGCGGCCCGCCGGAGGTTGTCCGCGCGGTCCGCGAGTCGGAGACGCTCGCGTCTGCGCTGGCGGTTAGCCCGCGCTCGTTCGCGGGCCTCGGTCAGTGCCTGCTCGGCCGCGATGCGCTCGGTCTGGACCTCCGAGAGGCGGCGAGTCGCCTCGGCGAGGTCGGCCTCCGCGTCGGTGGGGTCCGCGTCGGCGTCGCGGAGCGCCTGCACCCGACCGCGGAGGGTGGCGACGCGCTCGCGCATCTCCTCTGTGGCGTCGTTGGCGTCCGCGACTCGGCGGCGAGCGCGTTCGAGGTCGAGTTCCGGCACGTCGAGCGCGTCGCGGCGGTCCCGAACTGCGGCGAGTTCGTCGGCCTGCGGTGCAGTGTGGCCCCGCGTTCGGGCGGCCGCCGCGAGTGCGGGCCGGACCGAGAGGTCCATCTCGGCGCGAATCACGCCGACGTGGTCGTGGACGGGACCGGGGTCCGGGCAGTCGATAGCGAGCGCGCCATCGTACTCGCCACCGCAGTCGCTCCCGACGGTACAGTCACGGTCGAAGTCTCGGCCGCCATCGCCACGAACTTCACGGGCGACGTCGCGTAAGGAGAGAGCCTCAGACCGCGATTCGCCGACGTCCTCGGCGTGAGAGTGGAAGAGACGCCGAAGGTCCATCGCCCGACCGGTCCGAACCGCTCCGGCGACGCGAACCTTCATAGCTTGGCGTCGCGCATCGAGTCGAGGTCCGGATGGTCGGTTCCGACGGCGAACTTGGCGTACGGCGTGCTCGGGTGCTCGCGGTCCTCGTAGGCGGTGGCCGCGTTCCGAACTCGTTCGGACACGGCTTCGAACTCGTTGAACGGCGCGGTCTGCTCGACCTGTACGTCGGCGGCGTGCTTGGCCCGGAGACGGAGCGCCAAGAACGCACCCAGTTGGGTCGCCTCCAGCAGTGCTGCCCGGCCGAACCGCTGGACGACCGTCTCTTCGTGTCCGTTACAGACGTTTCGGAGGGTCTGGCGCGCGGCCTGCGAGTACGTGACGACCAACAGCACGGCGGTAGATTTCCTCCCGCATCGGTATAAAATTACGGCATCTGTCTTCGAGTATCAACCGGAAGTTGCCGAACTCGGACGACCGACGGGCAGTTATCGACTTCGCACGCTCCACTCGCCGTCGTCGAACTCGACCACGGTGTCGAACAGGGACGTGAGCGTACTGACGGTCTGGGTGTCGCACGCGTCGGGGTCGAGGTGGAAGTGCGCGGTCACGTCGGCCGCGGCGAACCGACCGGTCAGCACGTGAAGGAACTTGTAGACGGTCTGGAGGTCGGCGTACTGGAGCAGGGCGGTCAGCGAGTCGAAGCAAGCGACGGTCCGCCCGTCGAGCGCGTCCCACTCTCGGAGAATTTCGCTCAGTTTGATTCCGAGACCCGTCAGGTCGCCCGGGTTCGACAGCGTCTCGACGACCTCGTCGCCCGTCGCTGAAGTGGTGTCGCTACCGGCGCGGGCCGTCGCCGAGCGAGTCGTATCGCCGACACTCACTAATCGCATGTTCCGGGGACGCTCCCCCGTGCGTGTGAGCCAGTCACGGATACACGTGTCCGGCGACCGAGTGTACGTGACCCACAGGACGTTCTCTTCCGAAGCGTCGTCGAACGCGAGGAGGTCGAGACACGCGTCCTCGGTCGCCGAGTGAATCGACGGCGCGAGTAGCAGGACGCAGTCTCCCTGCGCGAGGTCGGATTCGAACGACTCGTCTTCGTCGTGACCCTTGGTTTGCATCAGTGTACTCGTAGTTTTGCTCCGTTTCGGCCGCGATGTAGCGGTCCGTCTGAACGAGTTTTCCTAAGGGAACCTAGTTTATTTATTTTCCCCTCTGAATTACCCGATTAGTGACCTATCAGTCGAGTTGCTCGACTTCGAACGTCACGTCGGCCGGGTCGAGTCGCTCGTTCACGCGCTCTCGGGCCTGGGCGGGCGACTCGGCGACGACCACGAGACCGTCGGCGGGTTCGGCACCCGAAGCGCGATAGGCGGTCAGGTCCCCGTCCTCGAATTCGGTGGCGTAGGTCCGCAGCACGTTCACGACGCGACGCTCGGTCGCGCCGAGGTCGGTCTCGCCCGACTCGAAGTCGGCCAGCGCGTCCTCGACGTTTCGGAGGGCGGAGATTCGGTCCATGGACCTCAGGTCGTCCGCAGGTGGTCGGTCGAGGGTTCGTATACCTCGCCCTTCTGTTTGAGTTTGTCTATCTCGTGTTCGGCCTTCGACTGCTCCATGCCGATTTCGTCGGCGCGAGCCATCACCTCGTCCACCGGCGCGCCCTCCTCGTAGTCCTCCTCGATTTCGCCGATGAGCTGTTTCAGGTTCTTGATGCGGTCTCGCTGGGACTTCGACTGGCCGGTCTCGACCACGTCGGCGTCGAACTGTCCGGTCTCGGGGTCCACGCCGATGTCTTGGAGACACGAGCGAGTGATTCGCACGGAGCGCTCGGCGTCCTCGATTTTCACCTCGTCCGAGAGGCGGACGCGGGCGCTAGCCTCCGCGAGACGGACCAGCGCCTCCAGTTTCCGGGCGGTCACGGGGACGGGCGCGTCCTCGTCGGCCCCCTTCGTCCGGAGGTCCACGTAGAAGTCCCGGATGCGCTCCATCGCCTCGTCGGTCATCGTCGGGAAGCAGTTGCGCTTCGAGTAGGCGATGTACTTCCGCAGGAGGTCGGGTTCGATGGCGGGCGCGACCTCTTGGGTCTCGTTGTCCACTTCCGCCTGCGAGATGTTCGGCGCGCTCATCTCCGTGCGCTGGGTGTTCAACTGCCCCGCGTAGTTCGTCTGCAGGATGTGTTCGGCCAGTCGCTTGTCCTCCTCCTCGTCGGGTTGGTCGGTGACGGTGAAGATGAGGTCGAACCGCGAGATGAGCGCCGGTTCGAGGTCTATCTGCTCGCCGATGGGTTCGTACTGGTCGAACCGGCCGTACTTGGGGTTCGCGGCCCCGAGCAGCGAGCATCGGGATTTGAGGGTGGCGTTGATGCCGGCCTTCGACACCGAAATCTTCTGCTGTTCGAGCGCCTCGTGCATCGCGCTCCTGTCGTCCGGGGCCATCTTGTCGAGTTCGTCCACCGCGGCGATGCCCTTGTCCGCGAGGACGAGCGCACCCGCTTCGAGGGTCCACTGCTGGCCGTCGCCGAAGTCGTCGCGAACCGCGGCGGCGGTGAGACCGGCGGACGAGGACCCCTTCCCGGAGGTGTACACCGAGCGCGGCGCGATGTTCTGGACGTACGAAATCATCTGCGACTTACCCGTACCGGGGTCCCCTATCAACAGCATGTGGAGGTCGCCCCGAATCCGGGACTCGTCGGGGAGGTGCTTGGTCACGCCAGAGAACAACTGGAGAATCATCGCCAGTTTCTCCTCGTCGTAGCCGTAGATGGCCGGGGCCATCGAATCGACCATCTGCTCGTAGATGTCGTCCTTTTGGGAGAGTTCGACGATTTCCTTCTTGTCCTCGTCGGTGATGTCCATCTCCTCGAACTCCTCGTCCTCGATGGTCACCGAGATGCCGTCCATGTACACGTCGAACACCGCGGACTTGTCCTGCTCGCTGCCCTGCTGTTCGAGGTGGAGGATGCCGGTGACCCTGACGTGGTCGCCGGGCGTCACATCGCCGGTGATGTCGTCCTCGATGTGAACGTCGAGGCTCTTCGGCGTCTCGCCGCCGCGGAGTCCTTCGGGACTCTCCTGAATCCGGAGCTTCTGGGAGTCAACGAACTCGGACTGGTCGAAGTTTATCTGGAACGGTCCCTGTCGCTCACAGCCCTGACACTCGTGGGGTTCCTGAAAGTCGCCGCTGCTCTGGGGGATGTACGTCAGCGTGCCGCAGCGCTGGCACTCGAAGGCGGCCTCCTGAATCTTGGGTCGGACGTCGGTCGCCTTCCGGACGATGCCCTGCACGCTGACCAGCGTGTTGACGTGCCGGGCGCGAATCTCGCGGATGTCGGTCTGCTGGTCCAGATTCTCGATTCGGACGTGGGCCTGCCCCAGACTCACGTCCACCGGGAGGTCGTAGAGGCGGAGCGCTTCCTCGGCGTACTCGCGCAATTGCTCGGGTTTCGAGACGAAGTCGTCTGCGAGGTCGGCGTCGTACCGATAGAGGTCGGTCCAATCGACGTGGAGCGAGCGCTGTTCGTTCGGATAGTTCTGGGCGAGTTCGCCGATTTCGTCGCTGTAGTACCGCCGGTAGAACTGCTCGAAGTTATCAATCAGCTCCGTGTTCTCCGCGCGAGCCATTCAAGGAACTCGTAGTTCTTCCTTCGATAAGAACCTTCGTAAAGCAGAGCGGAAGTGAAGCCGCCGTCTCTCCGACGGAGGGCGGCGCTACCCGCCGAGGAGGACGACGTTATCCCCCGAGATAGAGCTGCGAGACTTCCTCGTTGTCGATGAGGTCGGCCGCGGCGTTCTCGAAGCGGACGGACCCTTGGTCGAGGACGTAGCCGCGGTCGGAGATGCCGAGTCCCTTCGTGGCGTTCTGCTCGACCATGAGAATCGCGGTGTCCATCTCGTTGACCGCCTGCACGTGGCCGAACACGTCGTCGGCGGTGTTCGGCGCGAGTCCGGCCGACGGTTCGTCGATGAGGAGGACGTCCGGTTCCATCACGAGCGCCCGAGCGAACGCCAGCACCTGTCGCTGTCCGCCCGAGAGGGTGTTGGCCTTCGCCGACCGCTTCTGGTCGAGGATGTCGAATCGGTCGTACAGGTCCGCGATGACCTCCGAGAGACCGTCTTCGCGGGCGACGCCGCCCATTCGGAGGTTCTCGTCGATGGTGAGCGTCCCGAACACGTTGTCGGTCTGGGGCACGTAGCCGATGCCCTCGCGGACGATGTCCTCGGGTGCCATTCCGCCGATTTCACGGCCGTGGTACTCCACGGTTCCCGCCCACGGCGTCAGCATGCCGAAGGCCGTCTTGAGGACCGTCGATTTCCCCGCGCCGTTCGGGCCGATGAGACAGACGATTTCGTCGGCGTCCAGATGCATCGAGCAGTCGTCGAGCACCTGCACCTCGCCGTAGCCGCTGTCCACGCCCGACAGTTCGAGGACGTGGTCGCTCACGCGCCACCTCCCAGATACGCCTCGACGACGCGGTCGTCGGACTGCACCTCGTCGGGGGTTCCCTCCATGAGAACGCTCCCGCGGTCTAACACCACTACCGGGTCGGCGAGATTCATGACGAACTCCATGTCGTGTTCGATGAGCAGGAACGTCGTCCCCTGCTCGTTGAGTCGGCGAACCTGCTCGGCGAGTTTGTTCCGGAGCGTCGGGTTGACGCCCGCGACCGGTTCGTCCAGCAGGAGGACCTCCGGTTCGGCCAGCATCGCGCGGGCCAGTTCGACCAGTTTCATCTGTCCGCCCGAGAGGTCCGTCGCCGGTTGCGTGGCGAGGTGGTCGATTTCGAACTCCTCCAAGATTCGCTGGGCGTCGGCGAGGTTGCGCGACTCGGTCTCGGCGACTTCGCCGGGCGAGGTGAACAGTTTCACGAACGACTCGCCGGGTTGCTTTCTCGGTCCCACCAGCATCGCCTCGCGGACCGTCATCCCCTCGAGTTTCCGGGGCGTCTGGAACGTCCGAATCAGTCCGTGGTCGGCGACTTGGTACGGTTCCGCGCCGGTGACGTCGGTCCCGTTGACCTCGACGCGCCCAGCGTCGGGTTCGTAGAAGCCCGAGATGAGGTTGAAGAGCGTGGACTTGCCGGCACCGTTCGGACCGATGAGACCGGTGATGGTCCCGCGTTCGACCTCGAAGGTGGCGTGGTCGGTGGCGACCAGTCCGCCGAACGACTTCTGGAGGTCGTCCACGCGCAGGACGACGTTCTCCTTCGAGAGGTTCGCGCCCAGACGCGGGTCGTTCGGGGATTCGAGGTCACTCACCGTCGCCACCTCCCTTGGCGTCGCGGACGCCGGAGTCGGGCCGGGACGGCGCGCCGTCGACGGCGTCGGGCCAGATGAGTTCGCGCTGGGGCGGCAGGATGCCCTCCGGACGGAACCGCATCAGCGCGATGATGAGGACGCCGATGAGCAGCAGTCGGAGCGGAGCCACGTCGACGGGAATCCACGAGAACTCGTTGAGGAACCGGGTCCCCTCGCGGATGGCGACGATGACGAACCCGCCGAACAGCGCGCCGCGGTTCGAACCGCTGCCGCCGAGGATGACCGCGACCCAGACGTAGAACGTCGTCACGGGGTCGAGGTCGCCGGGGCTGACGAACAGGTTCAGGTGGGCGTAGAAGACGCCCGCCAGCGCCATTATCAGACTGCCGAGGACGAACGACTGCATCTTGAACGAGTAGGTGTTCTTCCCCAGCGCCCGCGCGAGGTCCTCGTCGGACCGAATCGTCCGGAGGACGCGACCCCACGGCGAGCGGTGGGCGCGCTTGAGGACCGCGTAGGTGACGCTGACGAACGTCACGACGAGCGCGACGTTCAGCAGCGCGTTCCAGAACGGCGTTTCGAGGACGAGAGTGGTGCCGGGGAGCGCGACCTCCAGTCCGGGCATCGCGCTCGGGAACGTCTCCAGCAGCGGCCACCCCTCGAAGAAACTCGGGATGCCGCGGACTCCCGCGCTGCCGTTGGTCCACTGGCGTTCGTTGAGGACGACGAGTCGGACGACCTCGGCCAGTCCGAGCGACGCGATGGCGAGGTAGTCCGCGCGGAGACGGAGCGTCGGCACGCCGATGAGGACTGCGAGGAGGCCCGCGACCACGAGCGCGACCACGAGTCCGACGAGCGGGCTGTACCCCCCGGCGATGGGGGACGTACTCGCGCTCATGAGCGCGGTACCGTACGCGCCGATACCGAAGAACGCCGCGACGCTGAAGTTAATCAGTCCGGAGAACCCCCACTGGGAGTTCAGTCCGAACGACAGCAGCGAGTACATCCCCGCGAGACCGACGAGATACAGGAAGTACGTCGGCGCGAGTCCGCCCGAGAGCAGGCCGAACAGCAGCAGCGCTGCGAACCCGACGATGAAGGCGAGGACGCCCTGTTCGGGTCGCGTGAGGTCCGCCCAGTACTCGGTCGGGTCGGTGAGTGCGTTCATCTCAGGTCGCCTCCTGTGCGATTCCGTTGGGACGGACGAGCAGCACGGCCACCATGATGACGAACGCGATGGCGTTGGCGTACTCGATGCCGACGGGAAGCACCGGCGTCAACTGGTTTATCATGCCGATGAGGAGTCCGCCGAGCATCGCCCCGTAGACGGAGCCGATACCGCCGAGGATGACGGCCGCGAAGATGAGCAGCAGCAGGTCGAACCCCATCCGCGGCGCGAGCTGGTTGTAGAGACCGAGGAACACGCCGCCTGCACCGGCCAGTCCGGCCCCGATAATCCACGTCCATAGTTTGATGCGGTCGGTGCGGATGCCGCTCACGCGGGCGAGGTCGGGATTGTCCGCCATCGCGCGCATCTTCCGACCGAGGTCGCTGTGCTGGAGCAGGACGTGAAGCCCGCTCACCAACACGAGCGCCGAGACGGCGATTGCCACGTCGTGTTGGGTGACGCGGACTCCGTAGGGGACGAGCCACTCGATGGGCCGGAGCGATTGGATGTCGTATCGAGTGAAGTCCGCGCCGAACCCCATCTGAATCACCGCGCGGTAGACGAAGGCGACGCCGATGGACGTTATCAGCAGTCCGATGGAACCGACGTCGAGCGGTTCGTAGACGACCTTCTCGGTGACGACGGCGACGACCGCCGCCACGGCGATACCGACCAGCAGCGCGACGAAGAAGCCCAGCGGAAGTCCCAGCACTGCTCCGCCCAGACCGCCGACGGCCCCGAACGTGACCAGCGCCGTGTACGCCCCGATAGTCATCGTGTCGCCGTGGGCGAAGTTCGCGAAGTCGGCGATGCTGTAGACGAGCGACAGCCCGATACTCCCGAGGATGATGATGCTGCTGAATATCAGCCCGTTGACGAAGTGTTCTAGAAGGGCCATTGGGGCTTACGACTCGATGAAGCCGGTTCCGACGTAGTCGTGGTTCTCGACGGTGAGAATCTGGAGGTAGCCCACGGGGTCGCCGTTCTCGTCGAAGTCGATGGGGCCGCTGACGCCCTGATAGTCCACGTCGTCCACGCCGCCGCCGTCGGCGAGAATCTTGCTCGCGGCCTCGAAAGAAGTCACCTTCTCGCCCTCCGGTCGAGTCACCTCGCGGACGGTCTTCTGGAGCGCCTTGCCGGTGAACTCGTCGGCGGCCTGTATCGACAGCGCCGCCGTGACGACGCAGTCGTAGGCGTAGGCCGACCACGCGGTCGGTTCCTCGCCGTACTCCTCTTTGAACGCGCTGGCGAACTCCTTGTAGTTGTCTTGGTCCACGGGGGCCGACGGCACCACGATTTTCATGCCGTCCATGCTCCCTTCCGGGGTGTTCTTGAGGACGTTGTCGCCCGAGACGGAGTCGGCACCGTAGAACTGCGCCTCGTAGCCGCTGGAGTAGGCCTCGTTCACCATCGTGGCGAACTCCGCCTGATAGGTGATGAACAGCCACGCGTCGGCACCGGAACTGTTCATCTCCGAGACGACGCCCGAGTAGGACTGCTGCTTCTGGTCGTGAGGGTTCTTGTAGGCTATCTCGCCGTCGTAGGACTGCTCGAACGCGTCGGCGAGGCTCTGGCCGTAGTCGTTGTTGACGTAGGTGACGGCGACTTCGTCGTAGCCGTCGTCCGCGATGATGTTCGAAAGCGCAGTCGATTGGGTGCGACCGGTCGGCGACATCCGGAGCAGACCGGGGAAGTCGGTGAGGCTCAGTCCAGTGGAGTTCTGCTCAGTTGAACGACGTCGGTGCCCTGAACGACGCTCTCGTAGATGGCCAGCGAGACGCCGGAGCCGACGGACCCGATGAGGAAGGGGACCTGATTCTGGTTCACCAGCTTCTGGGCGGCCGAGACGCCGCCCTGACTCTCGGACTCGGAGTCCTCGACGATTATCTTGAGGTCACGCCCGTTGATTCCGACCTCGTTCACCCGCTTCAGCGCGAGGTCCTTCCCGCGCTGGTTGCGCTCGCCGAACGCCGACAGCGAACCGGTGAGCGAGTCCACCATCCCGATGGCGTAGGGACCGCCGTCGCTCCCGCTTTCGGTCTCGGTTTCGGTCGTCCCCTCGGTTTCGGTCTCCGTCGTCTCCTCGGACCCGTCGTCCGTC
Source organism: Halorussus sp. MSC15.2 (assembly GCF_010747475.1). Lineage (NCBI taxonomy): Archaea > Methanobacteriati > Methanobacteriota > Halobacteria > Halobacteriales > Haladaptataceae > Halorussus > Halorussus sp. MSC15.2. The sequence goes on from NZ_VSLZ01000005.1 coordinate 83,651, forward strand.
GAACTCACGCAACCGGCCAACGCGGTGACGCCCGCCCCACCCGCCGCCTTCAACAGCGTTCTCCGGTCGATGATATCCACGATGTTTCGTGACATTACGTCTATGGGGAGTTGTACCACGAGGGGGTTAACCCCGACCCTACCATGGTCGGGTGCCTCGGTAGAGCAACTGAGAGCCGCGAAAACGCTGTTGTCGTGTATTCAGAGGGCTGCCACTTATACTCACCGGCCGTTCGGCGTAACTTATGGTCGGGTCGCCGTATAGGTGGGTCGCGTCTCTAGTGTGCGTCGTGATACCACCGATTGCCAACGACTTCGTCGCGGGCGAGACGCCCGAGGCGGCGCTGACCCACGTGGACGGCGTGAACGACCGGGGCGTGTCGGCCATCCTGAACCTGCTCGGGGAACACTACGAGGACCGTTCGCCCGCGGACGCCGACGCCGACGCGTACGTCGAACTCGCGGCGGCCATCGCCGACCGGGGGTCCGACGCCTGCATCTCCGTCAAGCCCAGCCAAATCGGACTCGGCGTCGGCGACGCCGTCTTCCGGGAGAACCTCGCGCGAATCGTGGACGCCGCCGACTGCTTCGTCTGGATAGACATGGAGGACCACGAGACGACGGACGTGACGCTGGACGCTTTCGAGCGACACGCCCGCGAGACGGACGGCCGGGTCGGCGTCTGCGTGCAGGCGAATCTGAAGCGGACCCGCGACGACCTCGAACGACTCGCCGACGTGCCGGGCAAGGTTCGCCTCGTCAAAGGCGCGTACGACGAGTCGGCGGAAATCGCCTACAAGAAGAAAGCGCGGGTGGACGAGGCGTACCGAGAACTCCTCTCGTTCATGTTCCGCGAGTTCGACGACGGCGTCGCCGTCGGCAGTCACGACCCCGCGATGATAGAACTCGCGCGAGAACTCCACGACGAACACGGGACGCCCTACGAGGTGCAGATGCTGATGGGTGTCCGCGAGCGAGCGCAGTTCGACCTCGCCGAGGACGTCGCGGTCTACCAGTACGTCCCCTACGGGAGCAAGTGGTTCTCCTACTTCTACCGCCGCATCCGGGAGCGGAAATCGAACGCGCTGTTCGCGCTACGGGCCATCGTCGGGCGTTGAGTCGCAGACCGCGGGTTGGTCACGGGCGACTACGGGTCGAGAAGTTTCGACTCGGCCTTCCGGAGGTGTTCGAGCAGCGTCGTCTTCGAGACGTCGAGGTCGTCGGCGAGTTCGCGGGTCGAGGTCCCGCGGGGCCACTCGTAGTACCCCGTCTCCCGGGCGTGTTCGAAGACCTTCCGCTGGGTGGTCGTGAGCGTGTCGAGTCGCTGGTCGCGCGGGGACCGGCCGTTGGCGTCGGCCGCCGTGATGGAGTCGATGCTCACTTCGGCACCCGACTGCTCGCGGACGTTCTGTAGCGCGTCCTCGATTCCAGACCGTTCGCCCGCGAACCCGACGTGCCACTCCTCCTTGCCGTTCTCGATTCGGACCGGCGCGCTGTGGACGAACCCGTTTTCGAGTAACGTGGGACAGACCATGTCGTCGGGGTCGTACTCCAAGAAGAACTCCCGGACCACGTTGCCCGGCGCGTTGCGCGCGCGGCCGAACCGCTCCTGTAGTTCGAGCAGTTCGCCGGCGCGGTCGGACGCGCGGATGGCGTCGAAGAGGCGTTCGACCTCCGCCTCCGTCTCGCCGAAGGCCGTGAAGAGACCGTTGACCGACGACGGTCGGTCCCCGGTCGTCGGCGAGTTGTAAATCGCGTGCGCCAACACGCCGCCGGCGGTCCGTTCGGTCGCCTCGATGGCCCAGCAGTTCGGATGCCACAGGTCGAGCGTCAGTCTCGTTCCCGGTATCTGTTCCGCGATAGTCATCCCTGATATAGGCCTCACGCACTATTGCGTGTGTCGGTTCAACGAGGATGCACCCGACCATGGTCGGGTGCGCGTCGGGCGGGCTATCGACCCCACTCGCGACGCGACGGACCCGGACGCCGCGCCCGCCCATGGTCGGCGGGGGAGTTTGGCGCTCTCCCACTGGACGAACATCACGAACACCGATGGCAGAGACACACCGACACTACATCGACGGCGAATGGGTCACCGGCGAGAGTTCCGACACGTTCACGAGTCAGAACCCCGCGACCGGCGAGGCGCTCGGCGAGTTCTATCACGGGACGCCGGCGGACGTAGAACGCGCTGTCGAGGCCGCCGACGAGGCGTTCGAGGAGTGGCGCGAACTCTCCCGCATCGACCGCGCGGAGTACCTCTGGGACGTGTATCACGCGCTCAAGGAGCGGACGGACGAACTCGGCAGAATCGTGAGCCAAGAGTGCGGCAAGGAGATTTCGGAGGGGCGCGCGACGTGGTCGAGGCCGCCCACATGGTCGAGTGGGCCGCGGGCGACGCCCGCCACCCCAAGGGCGACATCGTCCCGTCGGAAATCGCCGCGAAGGACGCCTACATGCGCCGGAAGCCCCGCGGCGTCACGGGATGTATCACGCCGTGGAACTTCCCGGTCGCCATCCCTTACTGGCACATGGCGGTCGCGCTGGTCGAGGGCAACACCGTCGTGTTCAAACCCGCCGAGCAGACGCCCGAGTGCGCCCACGTCGTCGCGGAACTGTTCGCCGAGGCGGGACTCCCGGACGGCGTGTTCAACATGGTACAGGGCTTCGGCGACGTCGGCAACGCCATCGTCGAGTCCGACGACGTGGACACGGTGCTGTTCACCGGGTCGGCCGAGGTCGGCCACAGCATCGCGGAGTCGGTCGCGGCCGACCCCGGCAAGCGCGTGGCCTGCGAGATGGGCGGGAAGAACGCCGTCGTCGTCACCGACGAGGCGGACCTCGACGTGGCCGTCCACAGCGCGGTGATGTCCTCGTTCAAGACGACGGGCCAGCGCTGCGTCTCCAGCGAGCGCCTCATCGTCCACGAGGACGTGTACGACGAGTTCAAGGAACGCTTCGTCGAAGCGGCGTCGCGAGTCGCGGTCGGCGACCCGCTGGACGAGGACACCTTCATGGGGCCGCTAGTCGAGGCCGCCCACCGCCAGAAAGTGGCGAACTACAACGAACTCGCCCGCGAGGAGGGCGTGAACGTCCTCGTCGATAGGACCGACCTCGACGCCGACGAGATTCCCGACGGCCACGAGGACGGCCACTGGGTCGGCCCGTTCGTCTACGAGGCGGACCCCGACGCCGACCTGCGGTGTACCCACGAGGAGGTGTTCGGCCCGCACGTCGCGCTCCTCGAATACGAGGGCGGTATCGAACGCGCCGTCGAAATCCAGAACGACACGGAGTACGGACTGGCGGGCGCGGTCATCTCGGAGAACTACCGCCAGATACACTACTACCGCGACCACGCCGAAGTCGGTCTCGCGTACGGCAACCTGCCGTGCATCGGCGCGGAGGTCCAACTGCCGTTCGGCGGCGTCAAGAAGTCCGGCAACGGCTACCCCAGCGCCCGCGAGGTCATCGAGGCCGTCACCGACCGGACCGCGTGGACGCTGAACAACAGCAAGGACATCCAGATGGCGCAGGGTCTCTCGGCGGAGGTCACGACCGATGACGAGTGAGTCCGCCGACGGTTCACGGCCCCCGTGCCCGCAGTGCGACGCGGCGGTCCGATTCCGAACCGGAATCGAGACCTGCGAGCAGTGCGGGTGGGTTCGGGTACAAGGTGCCGACTGAAGCGGAGTAGTCCCGGCCGCGGCCCGACTCCGAATCTGCGTATCGGAGGTGTTTTGTGTCGATGCGCGAAATGGACATGTAGACGGCACGGTCAGCAGTACCTTTCAGCCCGCGTGGTTTCCACGTGTGGTCACCGCTGACTGACCTACTCCGTCTGTTGAAAGACCGCGAGCGGCGGCTATTACTGTATCCGGAGTACTCTACAGTGCCAGCATCAGGTATTCACAGTATCTTCCGCAAGAAAATCGGTTTCAGACGAGATGGGACCGCCCGGATTCGAACCGGGGTTATCGGCACCCAAGGCCGAAAGGATACCAAGCTACCCCACGGTCCCGCACCAGTTAGTAGCGCGCCAGTGTATGTAAAGGATTTCGTTTGTGGCGTATCGTCACAGATACGTCACGGCGTCACGCCCCAAATAGCGGCGATACCGAGCGTCGTGGTGATAGCGAACAGGATTTGGAGCGGTGCGCCCACCCGAACGTAGTCGGTGAACTTGTACCCGCCCGGCCCGTAGACGAAGAGATTGGTCTGGTAGCCGACCGGCGTCATGAACGCCGTCGAAGCCGCGAACGTGACCGCGAGGACGAACGCGAAGGCGTTGGCGTCGAGTTGGGCGGCCGCCTCTGCGGCCACCGGAATCATCAGCACGACGCTGGCGTTGTTGCTGACGATGTTCGTCAGCACCGCGGTCACGACGTAGAACAGGCCGAGAACCGCTATCGGCGGGAAGAAGTCCGCCGACAGCACGAGCAGGTTGGCTATCAGGTCGGCCGCGCCGGTCTCCTCCATGGCGATGCCGAGCGGGATGACGCCGGCGAGCAGGAAGATGACCTCCCACTCCACGGCGTCGTAGACCTCCGGCGGTTCGAGGACGCCCGTCACGACCATCACCAGCGCGCCCGCCAGCGCCGAGACCATGATTGGGAGCACGTCGAGGGCGGCCACCGCGACCACGGCCGCGACGATACCCACGGCGAGCGGAATCTTCGATTCCCGATAATCTGGTCGTTCGACCTCCTGAGCCACGATGAAGTCGCGGTTGACGTTCAGACGCGAGATGCTGTCGGGGGTCGCGTAGACGAGCAGGGTGTCGCCGACCTGCAAGTCGGCGTGGTCCATGCGCTTGCGGATGAACTCGGGACCGCGCCGGAGCGCGAGAACCGTCGCGTCGTAACGCTCGCGGAAATTCGCAGTCGCGAGCGTCTTGCCAATCAGCGACGACCGGGGCGCGACGACCACCTCCACCAGATTCCGTTCCTCGTTCGTGCTTTCGAGTTCCTCCTCGGTCACGTCGACGTTCGGGACCAGCGCCAACCCCTCGGCGTCGATGAGGTCGAGGAGCGTGTCGCGGTCGGTCCGGACCGCGAAGATGTCGTCGGCCTGAATCTCCTTGGGACCGAGCGGTTCGGCGAACGACTTCCCCCCGCGGATGAGTTGGACGAGGTCCACGTCGAAGTCGGTGTCGGCGAGCGCGTCCTTGACGGTCCGACCGACCAGCGGCGAGTCGCCGCGGACGACCACTTCGGTCAGGTACTCCTCCAACTCGAACTCCTCGGTCAGGTCGTCCTCCGGCGGGATGCGAGCGGGCGTGAGCCACCGGCCGAGGGTCATCAGATACGCCGTACCGACTATCGAGACGAGGATGCCGAGCGAGGTAAACTCGAACATCGAGAAGGCGTGGAGGTCGCCGAACGCCGCCGGGTTCTGCTCGCCGAGGCGGGCCGCGAGGTCGCTAGCGAGGATGTTGGTCGAAGTCCCGATGAGCGTGAGCGTCCCGCCGAACATCGAGGCGTAAGAGAGCGGAAGCAGCAGTTTCGAGGGGGAGGTGTTGCCCTCGTGAGCGAGGTCGGTCACCATCGGCATGAGGATGGCGACCGCCGCGGTGTTGTTGATGAACCCCGAGATGGACCCGACGACGCCGATGGTCGCGCCGAGTTGTCGGGTCTCGTCGTCCTTCGTGAACGCCGCTATCTTGCGGCCCAGAATCTGGACGACCCCGGTCCGTTGGACGCCGTAGCTCAAGATGAACATCGCGAGGACGGTGATAGTCGCGGAACTGGCGAACCCCGAGACGCCTTCCGTGGGCGAGACCCGCGTCCACGGTTCCAGCACCATCAGCGCCACCATGATGCCGATTGCGGTGATGTCGATGGGGACCGGTTCCGTGGCGAACAGCACCAGCGCTACGAGGATGACGAGAAAGACGATAGCGATTCCGGGCGTCAGCGAGAGTACCACGTCGGAGTACAAGTCGGGGCGAGGTCAAAAAAGACACGACCGCCGACCGCGGCCTTCGCTATCGGTTTTCCCACACCGCGACGCGACCGGCACCCGTGACAACGACTAGATAGTCGTCGATGGAGAACTCGAACTGCCAGTGGCCGTCCGACGACCGGCGCTCGAACAGCGCGTCGAGGGCTTCGAGGTCTACCGCGTCGTACAGTTCGAGGTCGCAGTCGGTCGGGTCCACGCCGTGAGCGGTGGCCACCGCGTCGATTACCGTCTCGCTGAGTGCGGCCGAACCGTCTGCGTCGTGGGTCGTCTCGTACGCCACGGACCGTTCGCGACGCGGCCGGTCGTCGTGTGCTGTCGCCATCGATACGGATTTGCATGTTCCGGTACATTAAAACCCGTCAGACTGGCGTCAGACGGAACGGTAAAAAGGGTGGAGCGGCCCGTCGGACGACAGAGTCCGAAGCGTCCGTTCGCGTCCGAGACGACCGTCGCGCGGTCCGTCGGGGAGGAGTCACTCCTCTTCGCCGTGGAGTTCGAGTTCGGCCACGATTTCGAAGGGGTGGCTCTCCTTGCGAATCCCGTCGAGAATCTTGAACGCCTCGTCGGGCGCGAGGAAGTGGCTGGTGACGACCCGACCGAGGTCGGTGGGTTCCAGTCCGTCGATGAAGCCGTACTCCAGCAGTTTGCCGAGGGCGTGCTTGGTCGGGATTTCGCCAATCATCCGGTCGCCGAGTCGCTTGGCCTGCGTTCCGGCGACCGTGATGTTCGCCAGCGTCTCCTCGACCGCGGCGCTCTCGTCGTAGAGGGTCTGGACGTCCTCCATCTCGCCTTTCAGGAGCTTGAAGGCCACTTCGTCCTCGCTCATCTCCATGCTGTTGTGGTACGCCGCGTCGGGTTCGACGAGGACGTACACTCTCCCGCGGTCGTGGTAGTCCGGACGACCCGCCCGCCCGAGCATCTGGTGGAACTCCTGTACGGAGAGCCACTCGATGCCCATCGCGAGCGTGTCGAAGATGACCTGCGAGGCGGGGAAGTCCACCCCGGCCGCGAGCGCCGCGGTCGTCACGACCGCCGCGAGGTCCTGGTCGGCGAACATCCGCTCGACCTTCTTCCGGCGGCCGTAGTCGAGACCGGCGTGGTAGGGCGCGGAACTGTACTCCAGTTGGCGGGAAATCTCGTGACACCGCCGCCGGGAGTTGGTGAAGATGATGGTCTGGCCCCGATAGCCCTGCGAGGACTTGGTGTCGTACTCGCGCTTGACCAGTTTGTTCTCGATATCGGGTTTCTCTTGCCCGTCGGCGAAGGTGACGTGGCGTTCGAGCGGGACCGGACGCTCTTCGTACTCCACGAGGTTGGCCTCCAGCGACGCCGCGAGACTCGACGGGTTGCCGACCGTCGCCGAGAGGTAGACCCACTGCGCACCCCCGTAGTCGTCGCGCCGACTGGCGCGCGTCTCGGCGTAGTGCTTGAGGCGCGCGATGAGACCGTCGAGGCGGTGTCCGCGCTCCTGTTCCTTGAGGGTGTGGACTTCGTCGATGACGACGGTCCCGATGTCGCCGAGGTCCCGGCCGGTCCGGAGCGCGTGGTCGATGCCCTCGTAGGTGCCGACGATGACGTCGGCGTTCGGGTCGAAGGCGTGGCCGTCGTCCCGGACTCGACTCGCGCCCACGCGGATTGTCACGTCCACGAGGTCGCCGTACTCCTCCTCGAAGTCCTCGTGCTTCTGGTTGGCGAGCGCGACGAGCGGAACCAGAAAGAGCATCTTGCCCTTCCCGTTCAGCACGCGGTCGATGCCGGTCATCTCGCCGACGAGCGTCTTGCCGGTCGCGGTGGCGCTCACCACGAGTTGGTCCTCACCGTCGAGTAGTCCGTTCTGTACCGCGAGGCTCTGGACCGGGAGCAGTTCCTCGAACCGGGGTTCCAGCAGGTCTTGGATGCCCGGATGGAGGTTCAGCGAATCGACGCGGATGTTGTCCACGTCCTCGACGTTGGCGCTTATCTCGTCGAACTTGGTGAGGTCGGGGTCGAGTTGGCCCTTCAGCAGGTTCGTGATGCGTTCGAGGTCCTGCACGTCGAGCAGGAGGTCTTCGAGGCGGTCCTGCGCTTCGCGGGTCATGTCGCCGCGGAACGAGAGTTCGCGCTCTAACTCCTCTTTCGCGCAGTCGGGGCAGATGTACTCGCTGCCCGCGTCGATAGCCGTCTCGCTCGTGATGGGCGAGTAGTAGCCGCTCGACGCGCAGAACCGGCAGGTGCGGACGGCCTTGGCGTCGAGTTGGTAGGCGTCGAGCATCTCCTGTAGCTCCTCGCGGCCCTCCGCGGAGGTCTGCTGAGAGATGCGGATGCGGTCGGCTCTGCGTGCGATTTCCACGAACTCGTCGGGGCTTCGCGGTTCCTCGCTCGTTCCGCGCTTGATGCGGAACCGGCCGGGCCGCGGCCCGGCGCTCGTCTCCTGCAGTTCGAGTTTGGCTCGGAAGACGCGTTCGCCGTCCCGGTTCACGACCGCGGTGTAGTGACCGGACGACTCGTGGAGGAACAGCGCGTCCACCTGTGGGACCTGCTTCGACACGGTACTGGATAATAGCTCGCGCTATTTGAGCAGTTCGGAACCGCGGATTCGGTCGCCCCTCCCGCGCCGTCCGGGATTTCCATCGGGAAGGTTCCTTCACGTCGAGCGTTCGGCCGTAGCGAGAGGCGGTCGCCGGGGGTTTGGACCGTGGAGAGAAAGGCGAGGAAACGCGGCCACACCGGCGGTTAAGCTCGCAATAACCGACGAGACGGAGGCGTTATTCCCGCAATACCGCGCGGCAACCGGCAAATAACAAAGGCTCCATCGTGGTAAGCCCCGACCGCGACCAGACCGACTAACTATGAGGGGGAGACACAACACGCGGTTACCCGAGCGGTTCGACGAGCAAGTGACGCTTGAGATAGACGACGCGGACGGCACGCCGACGGTCCGAATGCAGGACGAGTCGGCCGCCGACGCGTGGATTTCCGCTGACATTCAGGCCCTCGTCTCGCTTCCGGAGTACGAGTAAGGAATCGAGGCTCTCCGCTACGGTTCGGCGCGACGCCGCACGCTTCCGAGTTGCCTTCGAGAGGTTACCGATTACTCCACGAGTTCTATCTCGTCGTCGCCGTTCGGCACGGCGCAGATGAACGCGCCCGGTTCGTCGCCCTCGTTGCGGTACCAGTGAACGACGCCCGCGGGGATGAGGAGCGAATCGCCTTCGCTGACGGTGTGTTCTTCGTCTCCAATTCCCACCGTGTACTCGCCCGAGAGGACGTACTGCTCGTGTTCGACCGCGTTGGTGTGTTCGGGGACTTCCGCGCCGGGGTCGAGTTCGAACCGCCGGATGGCGAAGTTGGGTGCGCCGCGACTCTCGTCGACGAGGACGCCCTTGCGCATCCCGTCGGCCGCACCCACGTCTTCGTATTCGACGTCTTCGCTCCGGCGAATCAGTGGCTCGGTCTGCTGACTCATGCGCGAGGCTACGCGCGGACGTCGTAAAAAGCTACGTCGAATCGGCACCTGAAGGTCGAAAAGAGGTCCGAGAGGACCGGCGTTAGTCCGACCGCGGCGCTTCCGACAGTTCCGCGTAGGGCGTGAACCCGTCGTCGGGAGTCACGAGTCCCGACTGGAGCGCGCACGCCGCCGCCCCGAGACCGCGCGACGACAGCGGTCCGCGGCGCACGCACCGGAACGCGATGTTCTTGGCCGCGTTGTAGTCGTCGTGGGCCGACGCCTCGCACTTCAGGCACTCGAACTGGTTCGCGTCCAGATTCCGGTTCTGCGGGTGCGTGAATCCGCACTCCATGCACCGCTGGCTCGTGTATTCGGGGTTCACTTCCACGACTGCGATGCCGCGCTCGGCCGCGCGGTACTCCACGAACGAGAGGAGTCGCTCGAACAGCCACTCCTGAAACGGTCCGGCCTCGGGGAGCATCTCGACGACTTCGCTCCGCTCGCCGAACGCGATGAGTTCGCAGTCGTACCGTTCGGCCTCGGCGACGATGCCGTTCGCCACCTCGTGGAGGCGCTGGCGGACGAACCTGTCGAGGCGGTTGCCCGTCTGTCGGAGTGTCCGGGCCGCGCTCCTCGTGCCGGTCGCCTCCAGCGACGCCTGCACGCGCTCGAACTCCTCGCGGCGGTGGTTCAGTTCGCCCGCGTCGAAGAACTGGGCGGTGCTGGTGACCGCGAGGTTCTCGACGCCGAGGTCAACGCCGAGCACCGTCGCGCCCTCCGTCGGCGGGTCGATGGCGGGCTTGGGGGTCCGGAACCCGACGTGGAAGTCGAACGCCCCGTCGCGGTAGTGGAGCGTACTCTTCGCCGGTTCCCAGTCCTCGTCGTCGAGATACTGGGACTGATACCCGCCGTCAGCGGGGAGTTTCAGGTCGCATCGGACGCGCTCGCCGGTCGTGGTGAGGCTGACCGTCCGGTCGTCGAACACCGTCATCGTCCGGGTGTCGAACGCCACGGTCGGACTCGTGAACTCGGGCTTCTGGCCCTCGCGCTGGCGGGCGCGCTTGATGGCCTCGGCCGCGCGGTGGGTCGCCAGCACCGCGTGTTGACTGCCGAGGGCGGTCTCCTCGCGCAGGCGGTCGTACGTGAGCTGTTGGACTTCGCTTCTCGTGTGACAGACACCCCACGCCTCGTTGACCGCGAGTTGACAGCCGCGTTTCCACTCCGCGACCAACTCCCGAAGCCGTGTGGCGTCCGTCGGAGACACGGAAAGTCCGGTGACTGCCGTCCGTCTGCAATATTCGGTGTCTGCCACGTTGTACGTCAGTGTCTCAGGGGGCCTCTTGAATACTTTGGCTTGGCCGTAAAGCCTAAGTTAAGCGCGTTGATGGCTTCCGAAATCCAGCGGGGAGAATCCTCTGGCCCCACTGTTAATAGTCTGCCACGGGTACTCACACGTATGAGAAGTTTCACCGTCGGTCGGGCGTTCGGCATCCCCATCAAACTCGACCTGACGTTTCTCCTCATCCTGCCGGTGTTCGCGTGGCTCATCGGCTCGCAGGTCGGGCTCTGGGTGGATAACCTCAATCTGTTTCTCGACCCGAGTCTCAGCAGCGAGACGCTCACCGAAGGAAACTTGGAGTGGATACTCGGGGCGGTGGCCGCCGTCGGCCTGTTCGTCGGGGTCGTCCTCCACGAACTCGGCCACTCGCTGGTCGCCATGCGCTACGGGTTCCCCATCGAGTCCATCACGCTGTGGATTTTCGGCGGTATCGCCCAACTCACGGACCAGCCAGAGGACTGGCGGGAAGAACTCCTCATCGCCATCGCGGGTCCCGCGGTCAGCATCGCGCTGGGCGTCGTCTCGTACCTCGCGGTCCTCGTGACTCCGGGCGAGTTTTCGACCGTCAGGTTCCTCTTCGGCTACCTCGCGCTGATGAACTTCACGTTGGCGGCGTTCAACCTCCTCCCGGGGTTCCCGATGGACGGCGGCCGGGTCCTCCGCGCGCTCCTCGCTCGCAACCGGGGGTTCTCCGACGCGACCAAGACCGCCGCCGAGGTGGGGAAACTGTTCGCCATCCTGCTCGGACTCGTCGGCCTGTTCGGCGGTAATCTCATCCTCATCGGCATCGCGTTCTTCATCTACATCGGCGCGACCAGCGAGGCCCAGCAGACCGTGATGAACGCAGCGTTTCGGGACGTGCGCGTCCGGGACGTGATGACCGGCGTGGACGACCTGCGGACGGTCGAACCCGACACCTCCGTCGCCGACCTGATGGAGACGATGTTCCGCCAGCGTCACACCGGCTATCCGGTCGTCGAGAACGGCGAACTCGTCGGGATGGTCACGCTCGAAGACGCCCGGGAGGTACCGGAAGTCGAGCGCGACGCCTACACCGTCGAAGACGTGATGTCCACCGACCTGAAGACGATTCCGGCCTCAGACGACGCGATGTCGGCGTTCGAGCGAATTCAGGAACACGGCATCGGTCGCCTGCTGGTCATCGACGCCGACGGCGACCTCGCGGGACTGATATCCAGAACCGACCTCATGACCGCCTTCGACATCATTCAGAAGAGCGGTCGGGCCGACCGTATCACGCCGAGTGACCAGCCCGTTACCGAGCGCGAACAGCCCTCACAGTAACCGACGCGGCATCACGGATGGTACGGACTGAAACTGTACGGGGCTAGAGACTCGGAAACGTATTCTTTTCGTAACATCCCCCTACATTCTGATATCATTTCTACATTTATAGTGCCGATACTCAGGGTCAAGTAAGAGACCTACCTAGGAAATTTTATATAACATCGGTAGAAAGCCACGCGCTGTGACTGATACGCCCGGTGAGACACGTCGCGAGCGAGGCGACCGTTCGTGGCGATTGACCAGTATCGTAGCGGCGTTGTTGCTACTAACTGCCGGGTGTACTGCGGGTCCGTCCGCGAACCCCTCGGATACGACTCCGTCAACCGTGACCTCGGCGACCGCGACGACGACCCCAGACGGACCGCCGACGGACGACGGCGAGAACGCGACGAAGAAACATCCCTCCCTCGATTCCCGCCTCGTCAGGCTCCTGAACGCGACCAACAGGAGCGCGTACGCGGCGCGTAACGGCCTGACGTTCGGGAACGGTAGCGTCCTCGTCGTCGTCGAACTCCGTCAGAATCGGACGCTACCTGCCGGGTTCGCCGCCGACGTGCGAACGCGCCACGGCCGCCTCGTTCAGGCCAGCGTCCCCGCTTCGACGCTCCGCTCGCTCGCCGAGCACACGAACGTGAGCTACGTCCGCCCGCCCCGCCAGCCAGTGACCGAAGCCCCTCCTCAGGAGACCCCCGGAAATGACACGACCCACTCGTAGCTACGCGGCAGTCGCCGTGGTACTGTTGTTGATTACCGCGACGTTCGCGCCCGTCGTGACCGTCAGCGCGTTACCGTCGGTCGGTCCCGGTCCGCCGGTGACCCACGGCGTGGCCGCGTCGACGGTCGGTAACGACGTGACGACTACCCCGACGGAGACTACTTCGACCACGACGACGGAGACCACCACGGCCACCGGCGGGGACGGAACGACGACCGACGTCACGGAGACGACCACTTCGACCGCAACGTCCGGTGGAGACGGCCTGCCCGGCATGGAGGACTCGCGGCGGTCGAACGAGTCGAAATCGAACCGCAAGGTGTCTTCCCGAGTCGCCGATATCGTGGCGAACGCCGGGTCGGGTTCGACGGACTCCGACATGGTGACCCAGAGTCGGGACGGTACGACCTTCGTCACCGTCGTCCTCGAAGCCGAGTCGGGTCGCGGCGACGACGCTGCCGACGCAGTCCGCCGAATCGGCGGCGGCGTCGAACAGCGTTACGGCGACCTCGTCAGGGCGCGACTTCCGGCCCCGGCGGTCGGGACGGTCGCGAACGCCTCGGCGATTCAGTTCGTCCGCACGCCGCGGCGCCCGGAGGTGACCGACCTGACCAGCGACGGGGGACTGGGCGACATGAACGTCGGAGGCGTCCACCAGAAAGGATTCAGTGGGGAGAACACCACGGTGGCGGTCGTCGACCTCGGATTCAATTCACAGAACTCCGAGATAGCCGACAACGTGGTGAAGACGATGGACACGTACGACGGGGACTTTCAGGACACCTCCAACGCGCACGGGACCGCCGTCGCCGAACTCATCGTGGATACGGCACCGAACGTCTCGCTCGTCCTCATCGACGTCTCGACATCGATGGGCATCATGGAAGCCGCCGACTACGCGGACAACCACTCCATCGACGCGGTGTCGATGTCGCTCGGCTTCCGTAGCGGTCCCTTCGACGGGAGTTCGACGCTCGACCAGCGCATCGCCACCTCGGTAGACCGCGGGACCCCGTGGTTCATCTCGGCGGGGAACGCCGGCGGCGGGAAGCACCTCGACACCACGTGGAGCGACAGTGACGGCGACGGATTCCTGAACTTCGCCGGGGGAGACGAGACGCTGAACGTCACGGCTCCGTGTACCGGGTGTAGCGTTAGCGTCTCGGTCAACTGGGACGACTACCCGGACAGCGACCAAGACTACGACGTGATACTGTACGACGACAACGGGAACGTCCTCGACAAGAGTCGGACCTCGCAAACCGGGAGCCAACCCCCCGAAGAGTTCGTCTCCGGGTCCTCGTCGGCGGGGCCGCTACACGTCGCAGTGAAAGCGGAGAGCGCCAGCGGTAACGCTAGGTTCCAGATATTCAGCAACGACGGCACGAGCCTCGAGTACAGTTCGAGCGCCACGAGTCTGACCCGCCCGGCGACCGAGGAGAAGGCGGTCACGGTCGGCGCGATGTACTACTACGACGACAACCTCGAAACCTTCTCGTCGCGCGGTCCCACGGTGGACGACCGACGAGGCGTGGACATCACCGCACCCGACGGCGTCCAGACGACGGTCTACGACCAGTTCTTCGGCACGTCGGCGGCGACCCCCTACACCGCGGGAGTGGCGGCGCTCGTCGAAGGCGCGACGGAGAGAGACCTCGGCCCGTCGGAGATAGAGAACGCGCTCACGAGTTCGGCGGTCGAACTGCAGGGCGACGAACCTAACCCGCGGACTGGGTACGGACTGGTGAACGCCGAGGCGGCGGTCGAGGCGACCACCGAACCCGAGGCGTCCGCCCCCGACAAGTTCGACTTCGGCGCGTTCGACACCGGGAGCGTCGAGTCCGACAACGTGACCGTCGTGAATACCGGGATAGCACCGCTGAACCTGACCGACGTGTCGCTGTCGGCGTCGAGCGCGTTCACCGTGACTGGCGGCGGGTCTGGCGGCGTCGTTCGACCCGGCGAGTCCCACAACGTCACCGTGGAGTTCGCGCCGAGTTCGTACGGCGAGAAGTCGGCGACGCTCAGCGTCTCCCACAACGACACCGACGCGTCCCCGACGGAAGTGAACGTCACGGGGACCGGTCTCACGCCGGTCGCCACCGTCGGCAAGACCAGTGTCGGCTACGGCGACGTCGGAGTCCTCGACGAGAGTCGGTCCGCCGACGTGGTCCTCACGAACGACGGCAACGTTCCGCTGAACGTGACGACTCTGCAGGTGTCCGGAACCAACGCGAGCGAGTTCCGAATCAGCGACGGCGACGCGACGCCCGTCGTCGCTCCGGGCGAGGGCCACGCGGTGACGGTCTCGTTCGACCCCGAGACGATGGGGGAGAAGTCCGCCACGCTCTCGTTCGAACACAACGACTCGGACGATTCGCCGACAACCGTCTCGCTCGCCGGTACGGGGGTGGACGCGAGCGGACCCGTGCTCGCGAGCGCCGCGGCCACCGACGCCACGGACGGTAACGGCGTCATCGCCGACGGTGATACGGTTTCGATTGGGGTGAACGCGTCCGACGTACTCGGCGACGTGAGTTCGGTGACCGCGAACGGGTCGGCGTTCGGAGTCGGGAACGTCTCCCTGACTGACGGCGACGGAGACGGGCGGTACGACGCGACGGTCACCGTGAACGCGTCGGAGGGTACCACAGACGGCGAGTACGTCGTCGAAGTAGCCGCGAGCGACGGCGTCGGCAACTGGAACGTGACCGCGGCAGGGAGTCTCACGCTCGACACGACGGCCCCCGAACTGACGATAGGAGACCCGGCGAACGGGAGCGCGACCAACGCCAGCGCGATATCGCTCGTCGGAACGGTCGGCGACGACCACTCGAAGGTCGCCGGAGTCGAGTTCGACGCGAACGGGACGTGGCACGACGCCGCGGTGGACGCGGACGGAACGTGGGAGAACACCACCGAAACCCTCGGGAGCGAAGGAACCTACGTCGTCCGCGTTCGAGCGACCGACGTCGCCGGGAACCTCGCTTCGGAGAACGTGACCGTGTTCGTGGACCGAACGAACCCGACGCTCGCCGACGCGTCGCTCGGCCGGACCGGTCAGATTCGGCCGGAGGAGAGCGTCTCGGTGGCGGCGAACGCGTCCGACTCGTTCACCGGAGTCGCCGAAGTCGTCACGGGCGACGGTGCGCTCTCGGCGTCGAACGCCGCAGGGAACGAGTGGAACGGGAGCGTCGAAGCGAACGCGAGTCTCGGGAACCACTCGGTCACCGTCACGGTCCGCGACGCCGCAGGGAACACCGACGAGAAGACGCTCCCGTACGAGGTCGGCGTCCGGGCGAATCTGACCCCGAGCGACGCCGCGAACGACAGCACGCTCGTCGCGCGCCCGGAACGGGGTGCCGTCGAGAACGTCACCATCGACGCGACCGGCGCGTCGGACAACGAGTCGCTGATAGCCGGGGCCGCGAGTACCAACCCCACCGGCGTCGCCGCGCCCAACGCGACCGGTCTCTCGTTCCCGCAGGTCGAGACCTCCGTCGCCAACGCGAACATCTCGAACGCCTCGTTCGCGGTGACGGTGCCGCGGTCCCGCGTCGAGTCGCAGTTCGCGCTGCTGGACACGGTGACGTTCTGGGTCCACGAGGACGGGACGTGGACCCGGACGAACGGGACGCTGGTCGAACAGAACGAGACGAGTCTCACGTACGCGGTGGCGACGCGTCACTTCTCGACGTTCGCGGTCACCGCGGATGCGGACTCAACGAAGCCGACGATTTCGTCGGTCGGACCCGCGAGCGATAGCACCGCCGAGAGTCACAACGTGACCGTGACCGCCGATTACGCAGACGACTACGCGGGCGTGGACCCCGCGAACGTCACCCTCTCGGTGGACGGCGAGGCGGCGACGAGCGAGGCGACCATCGACGCCGACGGACTGGCGTACGACGCGAACCTCTCTGACGGGAGCCACAACGTGACGCTCGGCGTGCCGGACCGAAACGGCAACGTCCGGACGCGGAGTTGGTCGTTCGAGGTGGACACCTCCAACGATGGCGGCGGTGGGGGCGGTGGTGGTGGCGGCGGCGGTGGCGGCGACCCGCCGGAACCGATGGTGCAGGTGAAACTGACCGACGTGACCGCGGACAGCGTCCGGGCCAAGGTCGTCAGCGCCCGGGCGGGAGCGGCCGGGGAGGTGTCGATAGACGGCGGCATCGGCGCGGGCGCGGTGACCGTGCGCTCGGTGTCCGTCCGACCGAAGAGCCGAGAAGCGACGTCGCGATTCTTCGTGGACGCCAGCGTCACCGAGACCCCGCCAGACGGTGCGAGCGCGCCGGACGTCGCCGCCCTCGGCTACCTCCGCGTGGGGACGACGTACATCTCCGACTCGGCGCTGTCGGCGGTCGGCGTCGAGTTCGCGGTGCCCGCGGACGCCACCGCCGCGCCCGAGAACGTCGCGCTTTACCGACTGTCGGACGGCAGTTGGACGCGGGTCGAGACGTCGGTCGCTGGCGAGCGCGGTGGGCGCTACGTCCTCGACGCGAGCGCGTCCGGAACCGGCCTGTTCGCGGTCGGCGTCGCGTCCGCTGAGACCGCCGTCGCCGACGCGTCCGTGGACGCCGACAGCGTGGCATCCGGCGAGAGCGTGACCGTCACGGCCACCGTGGAGAACGCGGGGTCCGGGACGGGGACGACGACGGCGGAGTTGACGGTCGACGGGGAGACGGTTCGGACGAAGCAGGTATCGGTGTCCGCTGGCGGTTCCGAGACCGTCACGTTCGAGGTGACGCTCGACTCGGCGGGCGACCACGAACTGGCGGTCAACGGCGTCCCGGCCGGGTCGGTTTCGGTCGCCGGAGCCACGACCGAAGCGGGACTGAACGGGTCTGACGAGCGCGAGAGCCGGGCGGACGGAATCGGCAGCGAAGGCGCTATCCCCGGATTCGGTCCGGTCACTGCGCTCGTCGCGCTGCTCGCCGGACTGCTGGCGGGTCGGTGGGACGGACGTTCCTCGTAGCCGACTCCCCGCGGTAGGGGGCTTTATCCCCGCGACGGTCCCAGTGGTCACCATGTGCGGCAGAACCTCTCTGTTCGCTCCGCCGGACCTCGTCGCCGACCGCTTCGACGCCGAACCGGTCCGACCGCTGGAACCCCGATACAACGTCGCGCCCGGACAGCGACATCCCGTCGTCCGCAACGACGACACCGACGCCATCCGGTTCCCGACGTGGGGGTTAGTCCCCGAGTGGGCCGACGGGTCGCCGTCGTCGGGCCACATCACGCCCGCGCCGGGACGCTGGCCGAGAAGCCGAGTTTCCGCGAGGCGTTCGCCGAGCGCCGGTGTCTCGTCCTCGCCGACGGGTTCTACGACTGGAAGGAGACCCCGACCGGCAAGCAACCGTACCGCATCGAGCGCGCCGACCGTGACCCGTTCGCTTTCGCTGGCCTGTGGGAACCTCGGGGCGACGGGGGCGGAACCGACGCCACGTTCACTATCGTCACGACCGAACCGAACTCCGTGGTCGAACCGATACACCACCGGATGCCGGTTATCCTGAACCGCGCGGAGGAACGTCGGTGGCTACGGGGCGGTGACGAGGGGACCGATACCGAGGAACTCGCGGACCTGCTCGACCCCTACCCCGCTTCGGAGATGCGCGCCTACCCGGTCTCGTCGGCGGTCAACGACCTGGACAACGACGACCCGACGGTAATCGAGGAAGTCGCCGCCGAGGAGGACGTGCAGACCGGACTCGACGAGTTCTGAACGCTGACGTCGGACCCCCTTCGTTTCGAGTGGAGGTTTCTGCGCGACGCGAAGTCGAAAACGGAGAACCGAACTGCGTCCGCGTCGCAGAACCGAAAGAGGATAGCGAGACTGTACGGCCTCCCGGAACGAGAACTTTCGTGGGAGGGTTGGTGACACGACGGCGGGAAGCCAACCCGCCACCAGGGCCTCC
This sequence comes from Halorussus sp. MSC15.2, assembly GCF_010747475.1. NCBI lineage: Archaea > Methanobacteriati > Methanobacteriota > Halobacteria > Halobacteriales > Haladaptataceae > Halorussus > Halorussus sp. MSC15.2. Next base: position 102,324 of record NZ_VSLZ01000005.1, read on the forward strand.
GGCGTCGCCGGGTCGGGCCGTACCCTTGCACGCTCTGCGCCCAAGTCGCCGGGCGCATCTACGTCTAATGCCCGTTTCGGACTTTGTTATGGGCCGTGTTCGCACCCGAAGGAGGTGGTTGTAAAGAGTGTAGCAGGTGGCTGAAACGCAGTTCCGGTCCCTCGGGGGACTGCCCGCTCGCGGTGGGGCGAGTACACGCTACGCGGTACTCGTCGTGTTGCTCGCGGAAGAAGGTCCAGGTGCGAGAATCGAACCCGCGTCTCAGCCTCCACAAGGCTGAAGGATGGTCCACTACCCCAACCCGGACACGCAGGTGGTGGTAATGTCCTGCGATTAAAATACGTTACGACTCTGCGCGATACTGCCAGACGGTGACAGACGCGCGTCGGAATCGGGGGCGTCGGCGTCGCTCCGGCGACGACACGCTTTTCAGCGCCAGCGCCCTATCCACGCCCAAGCGTGGCCGTCACCGACAAAACCTACGTCAAGAACCACCGCCAGATTGGCTCCCAGTTGGAGACCAACATCCCCAAGGGAGCCTTCAAGGGGGCGACCCTCGACATGCTGTTTCAGGGCGAGAACCTCGCGCAGTTGGACGACACGACACAGGAGCGTATCCTCGACTTCGCGGAGGACTTCCTCGACTGCGACTGCCAGAGCAACCCCTACTGCGGGTGCGCCGAGCGGAAGTTCATGCGCTACCTCCTCGACCTGCGCGAGCAGGGGTTGGGTCCCGAGAGCATCGTGGACGTGATGACCGACGACTACATGGTCTACGCCTACCCCGGCGACATCCTCTCGTTCCTCGACAACTCGGTCCGGACCCTCGAAGCGGTCGAGGAGTTGGCCGACGTGGAGGGCGACGACGAGATGGCCGAACAGGCGCGACGGAAGAAAGAGAGCCTATCCGGATAGGCTCAGGTCAGATAGTGACGTTCATCGCGCTCTCGGCGTTGCCGATGTGCGGCCCGCCGAGAACCGACGAATTACCGTATGACACCACCCCGGCGACGGACTTGAAGCTGGTCCCGGACTCGTAGTAAGTCTCGGTGAATCGCGGCCCGCCGGAGTCACCGCTGTTACTCGTCGTGTCGGTTTGGAATACGTTGTAGTTGCTATCGACGCAGGTGACCGAGCCGGAGGTGACACCCGTGCGAGCGCCCTGTTTCGTCAGCGAGGCGCCGTCCTTAATCTTGTCCCAGCCGAGGATGCCGTACACCTCCCAGCCGTTGTTGTAGGTGCCGTCGTCTGCCGCGAACTTGTAGGTGTGGCCGTCGGTGAACTTGGCTATCGCCGAGTCGTTCGAGCGACCGTTCGAGCTGTTGCATTTGGTCGACTGGCTGGTGAAGTTCTTCTTCAGCGTGTCGCCGCGGGTCCCGCCTTGCTTGTCGGGGTGGTCGGGGTTGTAGATGTCCTCCTTCTCGTAGCCCTCGTAGTTGTCGTCCACGACGTGTGCCGCGGTTAGCATCACGAAGCCGTGGTTATCGTGGTAGGCGGGACAGGCGACTGTTCCGGTTGCGATGGCCTCCTTGTCCGAGGTCTCGCCGCCGTACTTGACTTCGACTTGGGCACCGCACGGCGTCCCCTTCCCGGAGTAGTCGTAGTCGTAGTGCCACTCGTCGCCGCCGGCCAGCGTGGAGACCTCCTTCTTCTCGAAGGTGACGGGGACGTCCTGTACCTGTTCTTCATAGTCGCCTTGTCCGACCGAACCGGACATCGTCGCGGGGGACGCGTCTTTCAGTCGCTCGAAATCGACCTGCGGTTCATCGCCGTCGAACGTGACATGCTGGACGACGATGGACTTCTCGCGCTTGTGGCCGTTGACCCTGTCGGTCACTCCGGTCGTGACGTAACCGAGTCCCTTCTCGCCGGTGCAGTCCGTCCCAAATCGGCTACGGAACTGGGAGAACAGCCGCCGAGACGCCTCGTGAGCGCCCTCGGTCACGGCCCATTCGTCTCGCGGGATGGTGTAGTACACCGGCTTACGTTTGGGCTTCTCCTCGCCCGCGAGGACGGCGTCGTGGTTCTCGTGGTGGAGAGCTTTGAGTCGCGGAACCTCGTCTTTCGGGTTGTCGGTGAGCTGTGCGAGCGTGTCCTGTGACAGGTACTGAAGCGCACTCCCAGAGAGACCGAGGGTCGATAGTGCCTTCAGGAACTGTCGCCGACCGCCGCTTCGGAGCGTGCGTTTCAGTGTTTTTCTCATAGTGCACTTAGTTAATTTAAATTAGAAATCTATATATTTTACTCTGAGGGAGACTATCGCACCCATCCAGAAAAAACTTGTCTGTCGGCCAATAACCGTGTTCTATGGTCCCCGAGATAACACGTAGACGTATCACCATTGGACTTACCGGTGCGATAGTCCCCGGAAGCGGGTGTCTCGGTGCGAGCGAACCGGGGACGACGGACGGTCGAGGAACCGTGACTTGCCCCGACCGGGGCGACGAAAAGGCGGTCTCGTGCGTGACCGACCACCCGAGGATTGACCTCCGACCGACGATAGCGCCGTTGCGACCGGAGACCACGAATCAGTCGTTCGTGTTCCGGAACCGAATGCGAACGTCCGTGACGGTGAACACCGCCGGAATCGACATTTTCCGACGAGGGGACAGGTCGTGGAAAGAAATCGGTAATCAGAAGCGCAATCTGACCGCGTCGATAGTGAAACCGGGTGACGCGTTTTACTGGATAGTCAAGTTCCCGGAGTCTCGGGAGAGCGTCCTAATCCGGGACGGGGAAGTCAGGTTCCCGAAGGAAGCGTCAGGGCAGTACGCGGCCACCATCACCGCGACGGTCGAAGAGGGGCAAAAATTGCAGTGCGGGACGGTGTTCCGCATCGAATAGAACGGAACGCCGCCGGGACGGTCACTTCGACTTACCCGAGGCGGTACGTCTCATCGGTGTCGAGTTCGTCGTCGAGTTCTTCGAGGTGGACGACCTCCTCGGCGTCCTCGCTGGCGTCGAGTTCCTGCTGGAGTCTGCTGACGTACTCCTTGTACTCCTGCAACTGCTCGCGGAGGTGTTCGGCTTCGAGTTCGAGTCGCTCGTGTTCCCTGACGAAGCTCTTGGGCACCTCCACCTTCGGCGGGAACTCGTCACCGACCTCCTCGCCGAGTTCGCTCTCGGGGACGACTTTCACCCGGCCGTCGTGGGCCACCAGCAGGTCCACGTAATCGCGGAACACCGCCGACAGCGAGAGGTCGCGCTCCTCGGCTATCTCCCGGAGCGTCTCGAAGGAATCCTCGTTGACACGGAAGGAGATAGTTTTGTTCTTGTTGCCCATCTTGGTGAGAAGTCGCACGCGATACCACTTAAGGATTGGTCAGACGACGGAGAATCGAGAGTTCGGACTAACTGTGAACGTTCGAGTCGCAGGCACTTGAGTTCGACCCCGATTTCGTTCGGCCGAGAACGAGGTTGCTCGTCTTGAGTACCCGGTCCGTACCCGCGAACGTGATGACTCACGAGCGACGTGTCCGTCCTCTCGACCGACCCGGCGAACCGTGGAAATCGGAGGTGGAACGGTGGTAGACCCCGCGACCGCGAGCAGACTCCAGTTCGCGGTGACGACTATCGTCCACATCGTCTTCCCGGTGATGAGCATGGGTCTCGCGCCGTTCCTCGTCTACTTCACGTGGAAGGAGATTCGGACCGGCGAGACCCTCTACGAGCGACTCCGGCGGTTCTGGACCAAGATATTCGCGGTGAGCTTCGCGGTCGGGACCGTCACCGGACTCGTCCTCGAATTCGAGTTCGGCACCAACTTCGCGGCGTTCTCGGCCGCGGCAGGGGAACTGTTCGGCGGCCCGCTGGCGGTCGAGGGGATGATGGCGTTCTTCCTCGAAGCCACGTTCCTCGGAGTGTTCGTCTTCGGCCGCGAGCGCGTGGGCGACAGACTCTACTTCCTGTCGTCGCTCATGGTCGGTCTCGGGACGTGGCTGTCGGCGGTCTGGATTCTGGTCGCCAACTCGTGGATGCAGACCCCTCGCGGGTTCGAGGTCGCCCGCCAGAGCGGCGAGATGACGATTCTGCTGACCGACCCGATAGCCGCGTACGCCAACCCGCGATTCCCGTGGATGTTCGTCCACATGCAGAACGCGGCGGTCCTCTCGGTCGCGCTGTTCATGGCGGGCGTCGCGGCCTACCACGTCTACCGGCGCGAACACCTCGGCGTGGTGGACGGCGGGAATCTGGACGCCGAGTTCTGGCGCGCGACGCTCAAAATCGCGCTCGCGGTGCTGATTCTCTCCGCGCCCCTCCAAGTCGTCCACGGCGACGCCTACGGCCGCCATGTCGCCGAGACCCAGCCCCAGAAATTCGCCGCGATGGAGGCGGTCTGGGAGACCGACAGCTACGTCCCCGAGTACATCGTCGCGTTCCCGACGAGCGTGGACGACCTGTTGAACCCGCGAGCGAAGGACATCTTCGGCATCGGCATCCCCGGCGGGGCCTCGTGGCTCGCCTCGGGCGGGGACGCGCAGGCCGAGATAACCGGACTGAACGAGTTCGAAGGCTCGCCCCCGGTCGCCGTCGTGTTCTGGGCGTTCCGGGCGATGGTGGCCATGGGCTTCTGGTTCGTGCTACTCGCGTTCTGGGCGGGCTACCGCTGGTGGACCGGCGAACTCTTCGCGGACCGCCTGCTCCAGAAGGCGCTGATGGCGTCGTCGGTGCTGGGCGTCCTCTGTGTCGAACTCGGCTGGATAGTCACCGAGGTCGGCAGACAGCCGTGGGTGATTCAGGGCGTGATGAAGACCACCGAAGGCGTCTCACCCGGTCTCACGGCCACCGAAGCGACGCTGACGCTGGCGGGGTTCGTCGGGGGCTACGCCGTCCTGCTCTCGCTGTACACCTACGTCGTCGGACGACTGATTCGGCGAGGACCGGAGCGGCGAGAGTCGGACGCGAGCGAATCGACGCCCGACGGCGAGCGAGCGCCAGCGCCGACCCCGACGGGGGCGGGTGACGATGATTAACCCACTTCCCCTCCAGACGGTGTGGTTCGGGGTCGCGCTCTCGGACCTCTGGTTCGGCGTCGTGTTCGCGTTCCTCGCGGTCTTCCTGTTCCTCGACGGGTGGGACTTCGGCGTCGGGGTCATCTTTGCCACGCGCGATGACCACCACGAGCGCGAGCAGTGTCTCGCGGCCATCGGCCCGTTCTGGGACGGCAACGAGGTCTGGCTGGTCGTGTTCGGCGGCGGTCTGTTCGCGGCCTTCCCGCCGGTGTACGCCGCGCTGTTCAGTCGCCACTACCTCCTGCTGTTCGGGGTCTTGGGGGCGCTGGTCCTGCGCGGGATGGCCCCGGAGTTCTTCGAACAGCGCGAGGACCGGCGGTGGCGGACGTGGTGGGGCCGAGCGTTCGTCGCCGGGAGCGTCGGCGCGCCCCTCTTGCTCGGGGTGTTCGTCGGGAACTGGCTGCTGGGCGTCGAAGGTGTCGCGCCCGCCTCGATAGTCGTCGGTCTCGCAGTCGTCGCGCTCAACGTCGCGTCCGGGGCCGCGTTCCTCCGACTGAAGACCACCGGGCCGCTCGCCGAGGAGATGGCCGACGACGGCGCTCGCGCGATGGCGGGCTACCTCGGACTGGTCGCGCTGGCGCTCGGCCTGTTGGCGCTCCGTCCCGGCCCCCGCGGCGCGCTCCTGTCGCCGCTTCCGGTCGCGCTGGTCGTCGGGTCGCTCCTGCTCGGCGTCGGCTACGTCGTCGCGGCCCGCCGGGACCGCCCCTATCTCGCGCTCGGCGCGTCGGGGGTCGTGACCGGGGCGCTCGTCGCACTCGTGGCGGTGCTGATGTACCCCATCGTCGAACCGGCGACCGGACTGACCGTCGAGAAGGCCATCGTCGGGTCGCCCGCGGTCGAGTTGCTGACCGCCGGGGCCACGGTGTTGATTCCGCTGGTGCTGACCTACTTCGGCGTGCTCTACTCGGCGTTCAGCGGCCCCATCGACCCCGAGGAGTCGTACTGACCGGCCGGAACGTTCAGGGCCGTTCCGGGCGTCGCTCCGGGAGTGACTGGTCTGGGCCTGCAGGCGGTTCCGGACGTACCGGAGACCGGATACCTCGGCGTGACGTGGAGCGTTCTGGAGTTTCTCATCACGTTCGCGGTGGCGTACGCGGTCGGCAGGTGGGTGTTCGAACCGGGACTCGACCGCGCGCTCGACGGCTGGCGGGTCCCGAAGACCGCCGCGAACGCGTTTCTGAAGGTTCTCCACGTCGCGGTCGTCGTCGTCGCGCTCCGCCTCGCGCTCGACGTGGCCGACTACGGCTACCTGCTGTCGGTTCCGCCGACGGTCGTCGCCGCGCTGACCGTCGCAATCGGGTTCGCCAGTCGGGACATCGCCGCGAACCTCGTCGGCGGCGTCTTCATCGTGACCGACCCGGAGTTCAACATCGGCGACTGGATTCGCTGGCAGGACCGTGAGGGCGTCATCGAGGACATCAGTTTCCGGGTGACCCGGGTCCGCACGTTCGACAACGAACTCCTGACCGTTCCGAACTCCGAACTCGCCACCAGCGCCGTGGTCAACGCGGTCGCCAAGTCGCCGCGGCGCATCTCCCACACCTTCCACGTCGCGACGACGAGGACCTCGGGGAAGTGGCGTCCATCCTCGTCGCCGAAGCGAGGTCGCACGCCGACGTGCTCGACCGGCCGACGCCGACCGTCCGCGTGGTCGAACTCGACGACGGTCGGGCGGGCGTGCAGGCGCGCTACTGGATATCCGAACCGTCGCGCGAGGCGTTCGTGACCATCAGGTCGGAGTACTTCGAGGGGGTCAGTCGCCGGTTCGACGAGGCGGGCATCGAACTCCCGGAGAACTGGTAGTCCGTGGGCGGGGTTCGCCGACGAGTCGTGCCCTCTCTTTCTCTTCGCGAATCACAGTCACAGTACTCGGGGGCGAGGTCACAGGGTTTCCGCGAACGACCGCAGGAGTTTGTTCTCGGCGCGCCGGAGGTGTTCCTCGGCCGTCCGGCGCTCGACGCCCACCGCGGCCGCGATTTCGGCGGTCGTCGCGTCCCGAGGAATCCGGTAGTAGCCCATCTCGGTGGCGGTCACCAGCACCTCACGCTGGCGGGCCGAGAGGTCAGGGAGGGCCGAGTCGAGCGTGAGCAGCGGTCTGTCGGCCCTGACCGACCGCACCTCGCGCTTCGACTCCACGACGACCGGGAACTCCGCCGCCACGTCCCGGTAGAACGCGGTCAGGTTCGCGGGGTCGAGCGCCAGCACCCGACACCACTTCCGGCCCTCGGCGTACCTGAGCGGCGGGACGAGCAGGCAGTCGTGGGCCGCCAGCGTCGCCTCGATGGGGTCGTCGCCGCGCTCCTTCAGACAGTCGTCGGTGATGAGCAGGCGTTCGTCGTCCTCCACGATTCGCTCGCGGACCCCCACGGCGTCCTCGACGTGCGCGACGACCGCCTCGCCGCCCGCGCCGCCGACGTGCAGGAGGTCGCAGTGGTCGTTGCACCAGAGTTCGACCGTCGTGTCTGTGCCCGCGGTGGCGTCGGCGTACGCGCCGGGGTGTTCGATTCCGATGACCGCTTCGTGCATCTACCGAAGAAGCGGTCGCGACAGTACTTAAAACACCCTCCCTAAGGCGGTATTCAGCTATTTGCGTCTCGCGCCCGAACACTGGAGTATGAGCGAAGGCCAACCGGAACAGACCGACGACGAACGGGGAGACACCGAGCAGGCCACCGAAGCGGCCAGCGAGGGGACCGAGTGGAGCGTCGGCGAACCGAGCGACCAGTGGAAGGAGTACCGGGGTGCGCCGACCGGGACCGACATCGAGTGCGAGGGGTGGCGACAGGAGGCCGCGCTCCGGATGCTGAACAACAACCTCGACCCGGAGGTCGCGGAGAAACCCGAGGAACTCGTGGTCTACGGCGGCACCGGCCGGGCCGCGCGGTCGTGGGACGCCTACGACGCGATTCTGGACGAGTTGCGCGAACTGGACGACGACGAGACCCTTCTAGTCCAGTCCGGGAAGCCGGTCGGACGGTTCCGGACCCACGAGATGGCACCGCGCGTCCTCATCGCCAACTCCAACCTCGTCGGCAAGTGGGACGACTGGGACCACTTCCACGAGTTGGAGGCGAAGGGACTCATCATGTACGGCCAGATGACCGCGGGGTCGTGGGCCTACATCGGCACGCAGGGCATCATCCAAGGTACCTACGAGACCCTCGCCGAACTCGCCGAACAGCACTACCCCGACAACGACGGTCTCCGCGGCAAAATCGTCGTGACGGGCGGTCTCGGCGGAATGGGCGGGGCGCAACCCCTCGCGGTTACGATGAACCACGGGGTCTGCATCGCTGCGGAGGTGGACGAGGAGCGCATCGACCGCCGCATCGAGACCGGGTACTGTCAGGAGAAGACCGACGACTTGGACGAGGCCATCGAGAAGGCCCGAGAGGCCGCCGAAGCGGGCGAACCGTACTCGGTCGGCGTCCACGTCAACGCCGCCGACATGCTGGAGGGGATGCTCGAACGCGACTTCGTCCCCGACGTGGTCACCGACCAGACCAGCGCCCACGACGAACTGGAGGGCTACTACCCCTCGGGGTACACCGTCGCGGAAGCGGACGAACTCCGCGAGGAGGACCCCGAAACGTACGTCGAGGAGAGTCTCGACACGATGGAGCGCCACGTACGGGGAATCCTCGACATGCAGGACGAGGGCGCAGTCGCCTTCGAGTACGGGAACAACATCCGCGGACAGGTCGAGGACCACCGCGGGATGGTCGACGTTCCCGCGTCACACGCGGGAAGCAGCGAGACGGAGTCTCGCTCGCCGTTCGACTACCCCGGGTTCGTCCCGGCGTACATCCGACCGCTGTTCTGTCGCGGGAAGGGTCCGTTTCGGTGGGCCGCGCTGTCGGGCGACGAGGAGGACATCCACCGGACCGACGAGGCGGTGAAGGAGTTGTTCCCCGAGAAGGAGAACCTCCATCGCTGGATAGACCTCGCGCAGGAGCAGGTCGAGTTTCAGGGACTCCCCTCCAGAGTTTGCTGGTTAGGATACCAGTCCGGAGACGACGCCGACGACCTCACCGAGCGCGCGCGGTTCGCGCTCCGAATCAACGAACTGGTCGCCGAGGGCGAAATCTCGGCCCCGGTGGTCGTGACCCGCGACCACCTCGACGCGGGGAGCGTCGCCAGCCCCAACCGCGAGACGGAGGCGATGAGAGACGGGTCGGACGCGATTGCGGACTGGCCGATTCTGAACGCCCTCCTGAACTGCGCGGCGGGGGCCGACATCGTGTCGGTCCACGACGGCGGCGGGGTCGGCATCGGCAACGCGCTCCACGCCAACAACCACGTCGTGCTGGACGGCACCGACCTCGCCGCGGAGAAGGCCCGGCGCGTGTTCACCACCGACCCCGGAACGGGCGTGATTCGCCACGCCGACGCCGGGTACGACGAGGCGCTCGCGGAGGCCGACGAATCGAACGTCGCGGTACCGATGCGGGACAGGGCGGACGAATGACCGGACTCGAACGCACTTTCGACTGGATGGGACCCTCAAACGACTCCAACGACGAACAGTTCGGCCACGTGGTCGAACTCGCGAGCATCGCCGACGCCGACCGCTTCGACGCCGCACTGGTCGGCGAACCGTTCGACCGGGCGGTCATCGGCCGGAAGGGCGCGAGCGAGGGACCGGCCGCGCTCCGCCAGCACCTCGCGGGCACGAAGACCCACCACTTCGACGCCGGGCCGGTCGGGTCGGTCGCCGACCTCGGCGACGTGACGCTGGGAGACGGAGAGTCCGACTCGGGCACGGTCGCCGACCTGCAGGAGCGCGTCCGAACCATCACCGAGCGCGTCCACGACACCGACGCCTTCCCGGTGTTCCTCGGCGGCGACAACTCGATGACCTACCCGAACGCCGCGCCCCTACTCGACGAGGGGACGCTGGGCGTACTCAACTTCGACGCACACCTCGACGTGCGGGAGGTCCGCGAGGGACGCGGGCCGACCAGCGGGACGCCCTACCGCCAACTCTACGAGGACGGACTCGACGCCTACGCCTGCGTCGGCGCGCGCCACTTCGAGACCTCGACCGGATACGCGGAGTACGTCCGCGAGCAGGGCGGCGAAGTCGTCACCGCCGAGGAAGTCGGCGACGACGAGGTGGCGGCCATCGACCGCGCGCTCGACGCGATGGGCGACGTGGACCGCCTCTACGTCAGCGTGGACCTCGACGTGCTGGACGCCTCGGCCGCGCCCGGCGTGAGCGCGCCCACTCCCGGCGGTATCACCACCCGGGAACTGTTCCGGACCCTACGACTGCTCGGTAACGAAGACCGCCTCGCCGGGTTCGAGGTCGTGGAGTGTGCGCCGCCGCTCGAATCGGACGCGACGAACCTGACCGCAACCGCCGGGGCGCGGGCCATCGCGCACCTGCTGAGCGCCCGACCGAGCGAGTCGGACGAACCTCGCGACACGGAGGGGCGACGATGACGCTGACCGCAGTCGTCCACGACGCGGCCGAAATCGTCACGCTCGAATCGGGTGAGGAAGCCGAAGGCGAGGGAGACGCCGAAGACGGTGACCTCGGTGAGGACGAACTCGGCGTCTACACGGACGCCGCCGTCGCGGTGGAGGACGGGGAAGTCGCTCGCGTCGGGGCGACCGGCCCCGTCACTCGCGAGTTCCCGCCCGAGAACGCCGAGTTCGCCGTCGACGCCAGCGGGAAGTCGGTGATTCCGGGGTTCGTGGACCCACACACCCACGCGCTGTTCGCGGGCGACCGCTCCGACGAGTTCGAGGCCAAACTTCGGGGCAAGACGTATCAGGACATCATGGAGGAAGGCGGCGGCATCCTCCGGACGGTCAGGGCGACCCGCGAGGCCGGAGACGAGGAACTGCTCGAGAACCTGCTGGGTCACCTCGACACGATGCTCGCCCACGGGACCACCACGGTCGAGGTCAAGTCGGGGTACGGTCTCGACACCGAGACGGAACTCCGGATGCTGGAGGTCATCGACCGGGCCGACGACCGCCATCCCGTGGACGTGGTCCCGACGTTCATGGGTGCCCACGCGGTACCGGAGGGCCGGGAGACCGACGACTACGTCGAGGAGGTCGTCGACGAGCAGATTCCGGAAGTCGAGTCGCAGGGCATCGCGGAGTTCTGCGACGTGTTCTGCGAGGAGGGCGTCTTCGACGTGGAGCAGTCGCGTCGCGTTCTGGAGGCCGGGAAGGACGCAGGCATGACGCCGAAAGTCCACGCCGAGGAACTGGCCCACATCGGCGGGACTCAGTTGGCCGCGGAGGTCGGGGCCGCCAGCGCCGACCACCTGCTCCACTCGACCGAGGAGGACGTCGCGGCGCTCGTCGAGTCGGACGTGGTGCCGGTCCTGCTCCCCGGCACGGCGTTCGGTCTCGGCGCGGCGTACGCCGACGCGCGCGCCTTCCTCGACGCCGGGGCGGACGTGGCGATAGCGACCGACTTCAACCCCAACTGTTACAGTCAGAGCATGGGGTTCGCCGCTTCCCTCTCGTGCGTCGAGATGGGGCTGACCCCCGCCGAGTCGCTCGTCGCCTCGACCACGAACGCGGCCGCCGCGCTCGACCTGCCGGAGAACGTCGGCACCCTTCAGGTGGGGTCGCCCGGTGACTTGGCGGTTCTCGACGCCCCGACGTACGTCCACGTGCCGTACAACTTCGGCGTGAACGCGGTCGAGGCGGTCCTGAAGGACGGGGAGGTGGTCCACCGTGCCTGAGTCGAATCGAGACACCGAACCGGAACCGGTTCGCGCCGACGGCGAGACCCTGACACCCGAGGACGTCGCTCGGGTCGCCCGCCACGACGCGCCGGTCGTGGTGACCGAGGAGACCCGAGAGAAGGTCCGGACCGCCCGGGAGCGCGTCGAAGAGGTGGTCGAGAGCGGCGAGGTCGTCTACGGACTCGACACCGGGTTCGGCGAACTCGTGGACCAGCGCATCCCCCGCGAGGACATCGAGCAGTTGCAGTTGAACCTCGTCAGGAGCCACGCCGCGGGCGCGGGCCGGGAACTGACCACCGAGGAAGTCCGTGCGATGCTCCTCGGCCGGGTCAACGCGCTCGCCAAGGGCCACTCGGGCGTCCGGGAGGTCGTGGTGGACCACCTCGTGACGATGCTCGACGAGCGCGTCCATCCGGTGGTGAAGTCCCGCGGAAGTCTCGGCGCGAGCGGCGACCTCGCTCCGTTGGCACACCTCGCGCTCGTCCTCGTCGGGGAGGGCGAGGCGGAGGTGGAAATCGGGACGGAGGACGGCGAACCGCAGACCGAGCGACTGCCCGGCGACGAAGCGCTCGCCGCCGCCGACCTCGAACCGCTCGCGCTCCGCGCGAAGGAGGGACTCGCGCTCATCAACGGGACGCAACTCTCGGCGGGACTGGCCGCACTCGCGGTCGTGGACGCCGAACGCGCCGTCCGGGCCGCCGACGCCGCGGGCGCGCTCACGACCGAGGTGACGATGGGCACCACCGCGTCCGCCGACGACTCCATCGCCCGCGTCCGCCCCCATCAGGGTCACGCCGAGAGCGCGCGCAACGTCAAGCGCCTCACGGCCGACTCCGAAGTCGTGGAGTCCCACCGCAACTGCGACCGGGTGCAGGACGCCTACTCGATTCGGTGCCTGCCGCAGGTCCACGGCGCGGTCCGGGACGCGATACGCCACCTCCGGGAGGCCGTGGAAGTCGAGTTGAACAGCGCGACGGACAACCCCCTCATCTTCGACGCGGCGGAGGCCGACGACCGGGCGTCGGGGACCGAGAACGCCGCGGTCCTCTCGGGCGGGAACTTCCACGGCGACCCGCTGGCGCTCCCGCTGGACTACCTCACCAACGCGGTCACCGAACTGGCGGCTATCTCCGAGCGCCGGGTAGACAGGATGCTCAACCCGAACGTGCAGGAATCGCATCTGCCGCCGTTCCTGACCGAGGGGAGCGGCCTGCGCTCGGGCTACATGATAGCACAGTACACCGCGGCCGCGCTCGTGAACGAGAACCGCGCGACCGGGCGACCCTCGATGGACAACACGCCGGTCAGCGGGAATCAGGAGGACCACGTGAGCATGAGCGCCCAGAGCGCCTTCGACGCACGGGGCGCGGTCGAGAACGCGATTACCGTGGTCGGAATCGAACTGCTCTGCGGCGCGCAGGCCGCGGAGTTCGTCGACGACGACCTCGACCACGGCGTCGGCACCGAGGCGGCCTACGAGGCGGTCAGGGACGCCGTACCCCCGCTCGCGGAGGACCGGCCGCTTCACCAGGAGATAGCGACCGCCGACGCGCTCGTCGCGTCGGGGTTGCTGGAAGAGCGCGTCGAGGAAGCGCTCGGCGAGTCGCTGGAGTGACGCCTCGGTAGTGAACCGGTCGGATGTCGGGCCGACAGCGAACTCCCGTCAGTTCGGCAGTACCAGCCTCGTCCGGTTCGCGTCGCGAATATCGCATCTCGGGGGCGCTCGTTCACTCCCCGTCGTGTCGCGCGAGGATACCGCTCAGACGGGTCCGGCCGACCCTCTCGTTCGATTCACTCGCTCGTCGGGGGTGTCGGCGTCTTCCCCATCGCTTTCGCCGGTGTCGTCTCCGCTGCGCTCCTCGGTGGAGGACCTCTCGCCGTCTCGCGCGTAGGCTCGGAAGAGACCGTGTTCCTCGCAGTCGTACACGTCTCTGGCGACGTTCTCGGCCGTCCGACCGCAGTCCGGACACGGGTGAGTGGCGTCCTCGACGTCGGCGGTGGCCTCCATCTCGTGGTACACCTCGCGCCACCCGGCGCTCGGGGACTGGCGCTCGTCAGGCATCCGCTCCTCCGTCGGTCTCCCCGACTCCCTCGTCTCGCTCGCCGGTTCGGCCTTCGAGGTCCGTCGCTGGGGCACATCGGAAACATCCCTCGCGGAGTCGCGGGTCGGTCGTTTCGAGACCGCACCGCTCGCACCGCCAGTAGCGGTGGTCGAGTTCGCCGTCGCTGTTCCTCCCGTCGTGCGGTCCGGTGACGGTCCCGGTACTTTCTTGTAATCGTGGCGTATCCGTGGACATTGGGCTGCTCGAATATGGGGCACGCCCAGCGTTCGGGTGCTGGTACCACCCGACGCGTTTCGAAGCGCGGTCGCTGGGCTGTTCGTTCTGCGATGCTGGCGTGATTCCGGTAGTCCTGTCTCTGGGTCCCCCGAAAGTCGGTCGCGTATCGATTCGTCTTCCGCCTCGTCTCGCCGCCTACGGCTGTGGTTCGGCTTCCGGTTCGGTCCCGGCGTCGTCGGCATCGTCCGCACCGTCGTCGGTTACGGGGTCGCCCGCGTCGGACTCCCCGTCCGACTCGCCTTCGAGGCTTTCGAGCGCCGAGATGACCAGTTCGTGGTAGCGGTCGAGCGGCAGGTCGTACTCTGCCTCGGCCATCCGAGCGTACTCGTTGGTCTCGTCGTCGAAGCTCTCGATTCGGTCGAGCGTCTGCTCGGCCGTCTCGACCACCCATCGGTCGCGGGTGGCCGCATCGACCAGCGTGATGGACTCCGGCCGCACGGAGACGTTGGTGTTGCCGTCGTCGGTCTCGTAGGTCCGCGGCTTGCCGGTGATGGCGACGTACGCGGGCGGTTCGAGTTCCCGAAGCATGCTCGCGGCCTCGGGTTGGTACTGCCCGGCGTAGACGAAGAACGGGTCGCCGTTCGGGTCCACGACCCGGCCCTGCCAGTACTCGCTGTCCTCGCCCACGTCCTCGGTCTCGGTCAGCGTGCCGACGACGAAGATGCGGTTCGCCCGCACCCCCGTCGGCAACAGGACGTACACCGGGGCGCGCTCCTCCTCGGACTCCTTGAACGTGTGGGTCGCGTCGTTGAACTCGCCGGCGAACACGCGGCGGGCGACCTCTCGGGTGGGTGTCTCGCTCATATCACATCGACCTCGCTTTGATGAGAACGTCCTCGGCGTCCGTCGGCCCGGCGAGTTTCTCCATCTCGTCCACGAGGAGATACCGGCCCATCGTCGGTCCGGCGACGCGGTAGTACAGTCCGAGGGTCTTCTCGCGCATCTCTTCGGCGACGACGGTCGTGTCGAGCGCGTCCATCGCCATGTCCTGTGCTTCCTGCAGGCCGATACCTGTCAGATTCTCGGTGGCTTCCTTGTCGAAGATGACCTTGTGAACCTCGGTGCCGTCGTCGATGACGCCCTTGATTCGGAGGTCGAACTCGCCTTCGACTTCGCCGTGTTCGGAACACCGGCCGTTCTGGAGGACGCGCGTGCAGTCCTCGTGGGGACAGCGTTTGATGAGACCCGACCCGCTCTGGATGTCCACCAGCGCGCCTTCGACTTCGGCGGTATCGTCGCCGACTTCGATGTCCTCGTCGGTCTCCTCGACCGTCGTCGTCCGGTTGAGTTTCACCGAGTAGTCGCCCTGATACTCGTCGGAGACGAGGTTTCCGAGGTGGTAGACCGTTCCTTCCTCTAGTTCGGGGAGGTCGGAGTCGGCCCACTTGGTGAACTTGATGGTGCCCGTCTCGTCGCCGAGCAGACCGACCTGTCCGACGGCGTCGCTTCGAGGGTCCCAGAGGTCGACGACCTTGGCGGTGAGGCTGAGCCACTGCTCGTCCTCGTTCACGTCTTCGACGTTGACCTTCTCGGAGCCACCGCCGCCGCTACGGATGTCGTCGCGTTCGAGTCCCGCCTCGTCGAGGTAGTGGCTGACGACACTGCGTCGCGCCTCTTCGAGGGGGACCCGGTACTCGTTGACGAGGTTGTCGAGGCGCTTCTCGACCTCCTCGACTGTCAGGTCCAAGTGTTCGGAGAACTGTTCGCGTACCTCTTCGGCGTGCTGGCGCACATCGCTCATGGTTGTATCCGTCTCCGCGTCGTTTTCTTCGGGAGACATGCGACGGGTTAGTGCCCTATAGTATAAAAACCTCGGTGTCCCCGGAGTGAAAGTGAAACTGAAGCCGTCACGGACGCTCCCGCGCGTTCACCGTCGGTCGTGCGGACCGCACTCGCCTCACCGAGAGTCGAGCGCCAGCGCCGCACCGAGAGCCACCAGAACCGACCCGGAGGCCCAGCGCAGACCGTCGGCGAGGCGGGGCCGAGCGAGGAACGCCGACCGCACGCTCCCCGACAGCAGTCCGACAGTGCCGAGGTAACACGCGGTCAGCACGGCGTAGGTCCGCCGAGCGCGAGCATCTCGGCGGCCGGGGTGGTCCCGGTTCCCGCGGCCGACCCGACGAACTGCGGGAGGAAGGCGAGGAAGAACAGGGCTACCTTCGGATTGAGGACGTTGACGGTCACGCCGCGGAGGAATCCGCTCCTGAGGTCGGGACCGGAGGCGGGACTGGCGACGTTAGTGGCGCCGGTGGCCCCGGCAGCACTGGCCGTCTCGTCGGAACCCGCGTCGGAGAAGTCCAGTTCGTCGCCGCGCCGGAGCGTCTTCGCGCCGAGGTAGAGGAGGTAGGCCGCCCCGGCGTACTTGACCGCCGCGTAGGCGAGCGCGGACGCACGCAGGAGCGCGGCGAGACCGAGCGTGGCCGCGGTCGTGTGGACGAGGACGCCGGTGCTGACCCCCAAGGCAGAGGCGAGACCGCCCCGCCTGCCTTCGCTCACGCCCTGCGTCAGGACGAAGACCGTGTCCGGTCCCGGGGTGAGAACGAGCGCCATCGCGGCCGTGACGAACAGGACGTAGGTGTGGAGGTCGATGCTCGGGAACATTCGGCTGACGGAAGATAGACCGTGCGAACGGTAAAACTACCGTCTCCCGCAACCGAACGAAAGCGACCGCACCGACTATCCCTCTCGGCCCGCTAGGTGTGACCGATGTTCTTCGGGCCGGAGTCAGCAGAGGACGAGCAAGCCGACCGCGACCTCCGAAAGGGACTCAGCGAGGGGTCGGCGGAGACGCTCAGAGCGTTCGCCCTGCTGGCGGTACTGATTCAGGCGGCCGTCTTCGCGGTCGCGTCGGAGCGATGCTCCTCGGGTTCCGCGGCCAACGACTGGTCGGCGGCGCGCTGATAGGGGCCGGACTCGTCGGACTGGGGGTCGCCGGAGTGGTCTACCGCCGGGTCGAGCGCCGGACCGGAGACTGACGAACAAGCCTATCTTTCCCGGGAAACGACTCTTAGCTATAGAGAGACTCTTCTTCTGTCTTAACGAACCGGATAACAGTACTACTTCCTATAGATAGTCAACTATTTCGAGTTCATCTTCGTTGTTGTATTTTATGCTTAGTTGAACTGGTTTGTCGTATCCGATGAGGTCTTTTTCATCGGTTTTCTCTCCTACCGTTGCTCGTACCCTTGCGCCTGACGTCGGAACATCCGTGAGTTCCTCCCTCGTAAAATGGTTTCTTGATGTAGAAGCGAGTTCGATAGTTCGTTTGAGTACCCGACCACCATCGGCGTTGAAGATTTCAACAAAAAAACGTGTGTTTCGAACTGTCAGAATTCCAGACCTCAACTTCGGAGAGTTTGGCCTCACTATCACGTGATGTCCCTTGAGAGAGACAACCACTTATCCCGACAGAGAATATCGATAAGCAACAGAGGGTGCCGAAACGACGACGGTTCATGCACCTAATGAAATCAGTCTAACTAGTTATTCCTTTCTAAGTGTACTCCTACAGCCCAACTCGTTTTGGGGGTCAGAACCAGTGTTGTAGCACTTCTAGGCACCCTAACTAGACCAGCACCGAATTTTAATCTAGTTATTTCGATTTATATTGACTCTTCAGTGTCGTATATTCCTAGTAAACATGGACATCAGTTGAGTGATTAATATGTTCCTAAATCCACCTTCTCAGTAGAGTTCCTACTGACGAACAAGCCTATCTTTCCCGACCCCCAACACCCACGCAAATGGACGACCGCCTCGAAAGCTTCCTCCGCTCCAAGATTCGGTCCGCCGGGCGGCAGGTCGCCGACGCCAAGCGGGCCTACGCCAACGGCCGCCGGGCCGCGCTCGCGGACCTCCCGCAGGACGACGACGGGAGGGCCAGAATCGTCTGCCGACGGTACGCCGAGCGCCGGGCAGTCGAACTCGACTCCGAGGCCCGGCCCGCTTGCTTCGACCCGGACCACCCCGACTGCGAGGGGTGCCTCCGAGACGTGCGCGACGGACGCGTCGAGACGTGGTGAGATGGCCGGGAACACCGACGCCCTCGACCGGCCGGTCGTCGCGCTCGTGATGGCAGGCGGCACCGGGACGCGCCTCTACCCCGCCAGCAGGTCGGACCGACCCAAGCAGTTCCTCTCGCTCGGCGGCGCGAGCGGTGACGCTTCGCTCCTCCAACGGACCGTCTCGCGGGTCGGGTTCGCGGACGAGGTGTACGTCTCGACCGGGGCGGACCACGCCGAGCGCGTCCGCGCGGACGTGCCCGAGGCGGGCGTGCTCGTGGAACCCGCGGCGAAGGACACCGGTCCGGCGCTGGTCTACGCCGCCCACCGAATCCGCGAACAGGTCGGCGAGTGCGTCCTGCTCTGCGTGCCGAGCGACCACCTCGTCGCCGGGGCGTTCGAGTCGGCCGCCGCGACCGCGCTCCGGGGTGCAGTCGAAACGGAGGGGCTGGTCGCGTTCGGCGTCGAACCCTCTCGGCCCGCCACGGGATACGGTTACATCGAGCCGAAAGACAGGGGTCCTACGTGGGCCGAAATCGAGCAGTTCCGAGAGAAGCCCGACGCGGAAACTGCACGCCGATTCGTGGAGCAGGGTTTCTACTGGAACGCCGGACTGTTCGCGTGGACGCCCGAGAGTCTGCTTCGGGAGGCCCGCGACTCGCCGCTGGCTCCGCTCGTGGAGGCGCTGGACGAGGGCTATCCCGAGCGCGGGTTCCGCGAGGTCGAGGAGGTCAGCATCGACTACGCCGTGATGGAACGCACCGACGACGCCTACGTCGTGCCCGCCGACTTCGAGTGGGACGACGTGGGCGCGTGGGACGCCATCGAGCGCGTCGTCGAACCCGACGACGACGGAAACGCGGTTCTGGGAGACGCCCTCCTCCTCGACGCCGAAGACAACGTCGTCGCCACCGACGGAGAGACGCACGTCAGCGCCGTCGGCGTCGAGGGGTTGGTCGTCGCGGCGTACGACGACCGGGTGCTGGTCGTGCCGAAAGACGACGCACAGCGAGTCCGCGAGGTCGTGGCGAAACTGCGCGAGCAGGACCTGTTCTGACGGCCGGTCGAACTTTACGCGAGGCCGTGGTAGCCGCGCTGTTATGTCAGACGCACCCGACGGCGAGATAGTGGAAGAGACAGACGACTTCATCCACGTCCGGTTCCGCGACCCCGACGACTTCGACGCGATTCGGACGCCCGACTGGGCCGAGAACGCGGCGAGCGACGTGGCCGAGGGGGCCGAGGTCCGGACCGGGAAACTGAAAGACGAGGACGACTGGCTGGTCGAGAGCGTCCTGATTCCGGCCGGGACCGACGACGAGGAGGCCGAGCGACGGGCCGAAGAGATAGTCGAGAAAATCGAGTCCTGAACCGAGACTCCGCAAGCCGACTCGCCGGGCGAGACGCGCGTGAGGCCCAGTCGCCACAAGTCCCGTTCCGAGCGCTCAGGTTCGGCCCCTTGATTGCTCTCCGAAGGCTATAAAATACGAGCTGGGTTCGACGCATCTTAATACTGATAATCCCACCCATAAGTTTATAGAAATAGTTTGAGACCGGTTCCGTATGTGGTTTAGTAAGCTGATACTGGGAACCATTAGAAGAAATTCACTAGGAAGAGACACCGTTATATCACGGCGTATGTCCGCGTATCAGCGCCCTCGGGACAGTGAAGGGGCGAACTGGAACTGCGGCGTTCACGAACGGCACCCGACGATAACATGATAGCTGGTCTACAACCACTGGAGGTCGTCGGGTTAGTCGTCAGTCTAGTCGGACTAATACCGGTGGTCTTGCAGTACAGAGCGGAGTCGAAGTGGTTCACGTGGGGATATATCCTCTTAGTAGTCGGAATGGTAGCGACGAATTTGGAGAACATCGTACTCGCTGGGTTCTTGGATATCGTCGAACACGTGGTCGGCGTCGGTGCCGCGGGCGTCGTCTTCCTCGCGGCCGCCTGCCTCCGTAGAAAGCAAGTCATCGAAGCGGAGGAGACGTAAGATGGTCGGACTCAATCCGCTCTTCGACGCTATCGGCGCCCTCGGCTTCGTCGGCGCGGTGGTGGTCGGATGGTTGAACTACCGCGACAGCGAGGTCGAATCGGCGTTCTGGATGACGTTCACCTTCGCCTCGGTGTTGGGAACGACGTGGACGGTGAGCCTCATGTTGGAGAAGGCGGGCATCTACGAAGAGGTGACCAACTTGGCGACTGGTCCCCTCATGACCGCAACTGTCGCCGTGTTCGCAATCGGCGGTACCGCGACGCTCGCCGTCGTCGAGGACATGAAGGACGTCGTCGAGGAAGCGAAACAGGAACGTCAGAGCGCCGAAAAAGCCAAGCAGAAGGCGGAGGAACAGCGCGAGCAGGCCGAGGAGTCCAAACAACAGGCAGAAGAGGCCCGACAGGAGGCGAAACGACGCGAGGAGGAACTCGAATCGTTCACCCGAGCGCTCGAACAGAAGGCCGAGGAGTTCGGCGGTATCATGGAGGACGCGGCGGCGGGCGACCTCACCCAGCGCATGGACCCGGAGAGTGAGAGCGAGTCGCTGGAGCGGATAGCGAGACAGTTCAACGAGATGATGACCGAACTCGAACGGACCGTCGGTCGCGTCCAACAGTTCGCGGTCGAGGTGTCCGACGCCAGCGACGAGGCGAGCGTCGGCACGCAGGAAGTCGAGAACGCGAGCGAGGAGGTGGCCAAGTCGGTCGAGGACATCTCGGCGGGCGCTGCCGAGCAGTCCGAACACGTCGACGAGGTCACGAACGAGATGAGCACGCTCTCGGCGACCATCGAAGAGGTCGCGGCGTCGGCCGACGAAGTCGCGGCGCTGTCCGAGCAAGCCGCCGAGAAGGGTGCCGAGGGTCGGAAACTCTCGGGCGAGGCGATGGACGAGATGGACCGCATCGAGGAGACCACCGTCGAGACCGTCGAGACCGTCGACAGACTGGACGAGGAGATGTCTGAAATCGGTGAAATCGTGGGCGTAATCGACGACATCGCCGAGCAGACGAACGTACTGGCGCTCAACGCCTCCATCGAGGCCGCTCGTGCGGGCGAGGCCGGCGAAGGGTTCGCGGTCGTCGCCAACGAGGTGAAGGACCTCGCGGAGGAGACCCGCGACGCGACCCAAGAGATAAGCGGTCTCATCGACCAGGTGCAGGACTCGACGGCAGCGACGGTCGAAGAGATGCAGGAGATGCGTGAACGAGTCGATTCGGGCACGGAGACTATCGACGAGGGACTGGGAGTGCTCGAAGAGGTAGTCGAGGACGTCGAGGAGGCCAACACCGGCATCCAAGAGATTCACGAGGCGACCGAGGACCAAGCGACCTCGACCGAGGAGGTCGTCGCGATGACGAGCGAAGTCGCGAGCATAAGCGAGGAGACCTCCGCCGAGGCCGAAACCGTCTCGGCCGCCGCCGAACAACAGGCGGCGTCCATCAGTCAGGTCACGAGCGAAGTCGAGGCTCTCTCCGAGAAGTCGAACGAACTCCACGCGCTCCTCGGTCGGTTCGAGGTGTCTACCGACGGAACGGAGGTCTCGCCCGACGCCGCGGAGGGCAGCGAGCGCTCGCTCGCCGCCGACGGTAACGGGTTCGGACGGGCCGACGAATGAGCGCCGCCGAGTCCGACGCCGGAGCGGACGGGGAGTCGCTCACGGTACTGGAGTTCGCCTTCGGGTCCCAGCGCTACTGTATGCGAATCGAGCGGGTCGTCGAAATCGTCCGAAAAGGGTCGGTCACGCCGCTGCCGAACACCCCGCCGCACGTCGAGGGCGTCATGGACCTGCGCGGCGAAACCACCAGACTCGTCGACCCGACGCGACTGTTGGACGTCGACGAAGACGGGGCGAAGGAGATGGTCTTGGTACTCGAGAGCGGCGACGAGGGGCCGGTCGGATGGCTCGTTGGTGATGTGCACCGCGTGCGGCGTGTGACCACTGACGACCTCGACGAGACAGTCGGAAGCGGTCAGATAAAGGGCGTGTTCACCGACGGTGACCACGTCGTCTGGATAGACCCCGACGACGCGCTCTCGTCGCGGTGACTATCGGTCCCGCGACTCCCTCGTTTCGATAGCCGCCGAGTCGAAGACCGGCGTCGCGGCGTCCGGAAGAATCTCGTTCTCGTTGCGGGGGTCGCGACGTTAGCTCCGGAGGCGGCCACCGTCCACGGGGACGGCCGCGCCGTTGACGAAACTCGCGCGTTCGCTGGAGAGGAAGACCACGGTATCGCCGAGTTCGCGCGGGTCGCCCACGCGGTCGAGCGGGATGTCGTCGGCCCACGCGGCCAGTCCCTCGTCGTAGGTGTCGTACTCGCCGCGTTCGACCGCGGCCTCGACGAGTTCCTGAATCCGGGGCGTCTCGTGCGCGCCGGGGAGGACCGCGTTGACCCGAATGTCGGGTGCGAACTCGCGGGCCTGCGTCTTCATCAGCCCGATGACGCCGCGCCGGACCGCGTTCGAGAGGACCAGTCCGTCGATGGCCTCCCGGACGCTGGTCGAGGTGACGTTGACGATAGTCCCAGCGTCGCTCTCGGCGAGGTGCGGGTGGGCGGCCTTGGTCAACCAGACCGCGCTCATCACCAGCAGGTCGTAGGCCTCGTACCAGTCGCGCTCGGTCGTGTCGAGGAACGGCCCGCTGGGCGGGCCGCCCGCCGAGGTGACGACGTGGTCCAGACCGCCGAACTCGGAGACGGTGGCATCGACCAGTGCCTCGATTTCGTCGGGGTCGGTGATGTCGGTCTGGACCGCCACCACGTCGCCGTCGCCCGCGGCGTCGATTTCCTCCTTGGCGTCCTCCAACTGCTCCTCGCCGCGGGCGCAGATGGCGACGTTCGCGCCTTCGGCCGCGAGCGCCTTCGCGGAGGCCCGACCGAGACCGCTCGAACTCGCCGTTACCAGTGCCGAGTTACCGTCTAATCCGAGGTCCATGTCCGGTGGTTCGGAGGCCGCGGTAAAAGGTCTCAGGGTGGCGGCCATTCGTTCGGGGAGGAGAACACGTCACTGCAGGCTCCTCGGCGACGCTCTCGTGACCGTCGTTACGCGTCGATGCGGTCGGTCGTTTCGCCGTGCGGGCGACCGTATCGGGCCGCGAGTTCGTCCAGTTCGGCGGCGTAGCGCGCGTCGAGGCGCTGGACCTCTCGGCGGCCCTCGTCGGTGAGTACCCAGTCGGTCACGCGGGCGTCGTCAGACGTTCGGGCGTAGGCCGCCGGGTCGTCGGCCACGCCGTCGGCGTCGAGCGGTCCCAAGTCGAATCGGGAGTCGCGCAGTTCCGACGCCGCGAGGTCCTCGACGCGCCGGACGAGTCCTTTCTCGGCGAGTTGCGAGAAGGTCCGCCGTATCGTCGACTTCCGGACGGTCGCGCCGGCGGCCCCTTTCGGACCGATGTTGGCGTAGTCGCCGCGTTCGATGACCCCTGCCACGTCGTCCAGCACGCCGCTGACGGTCGTCGGCGCGGAACGGTCGGCGTCCTCGCCCGTCATGTGGTGGAGGATGGTGCGCTCGACGTGACCGCTCGTCAGCAACGCCTCGTCGCCGGGCGGTTCCGCTGCATCGGTGGTTTCCGTGTCGTTTTCCATACTAAATGTTACGCAGTTGCGTTACATTAAGCGTTGGGGACGTTACGTAACCGGTCACACGGTGAACGGCGGGCGAGAAACAGGGGGCGGGACCGACCGCTGGAGGGTTACGGAACAGCGCTACAGGCGCAGGACGGACTGCCTCTCACGCCTCTCGGTTCACTTCCCGCGACTTTCGGACCGTCACCCTCCCGTCCGTCGTCACGCCGATGAGCAAGTCCTCGTGGACTTCGCGACCCTCCACGGCGTTCCCGGCCTCGTCGCTCACGCGCTTCATCAGTTCCGGCGCGGCGTGGTTGACCTTGACGCCCGCCTCGTCGCAGGCGTCGTAGACCCGCGACGGGACGTCGTAGAGGTCGGTACCCGCCGACACGACCACGCGGACGGGGGCCTGTAACGCCTCGGCGAAGGCGACCGTCTCGCTCGCCTTTCTGACGTTCTCGCGGGCGCTGGCCTCGACGCTGGAGACGTTGGCTCGGGAAGTGCCCAGCGACTCGGCGATGGTCGCCTGCGCGACCCCGCGTTCGCGCAGGGCCAGCACCTCGGCCTGTCGGCGGGTCAGGACGCTGGTCTCGGCGTCGAACCCCGCGCGGTCGAGTATCTCGTCCACGTCGTACTCCTCGCTCACGGCCGACCACCTCGGGTCGCGGGCCGACTCTCGGCGCGGCGTTCGGTCATACCACTATCTACGCGCTCGTCAGGAAAAAACCCGCGACGACCGACGCCGAAACCGCGACGAACCGCGATACCCGCAGAGAAGAACGCTGTTGGGACTGTCCATCCCGCCGCGACTGACCGACCGACCGGACGTTAGCTCCCCCAGAAGTTGTCGCGGCTGCCGAGCTGGGGTCGCGACGGCCCGTCGTCGGCGTCGTCGGCGTCGCCGTCGTCGGCGTCGCTCTCGTCCGTCTCGTCGGTTTCCTCGACGGATTCAGCGTCCGCGTCGGTCGTTCCGTCCTCGTCGCCCATCGGCAGGCGTTCGAGTTCCTCACCTTGGGCGTGATTGCCGTGGACGTTCGTTATCTTCACCTTCGCGCGAGCGTCTGGCAAGACGCCGTCTACCATGACGATGAACCCGTCGTCGGTCCGGCCGACGCCAGCGCCGCTCTCGTGGATGTCCTCCACGTCCACGACGACCTCCTCGCCGGGTTGGACTGGCGCGGTCTTGAGTTCGGAAATCGGCTGGCTGTAGTGCTGACACCACTCGGCCCCGCCGCGGTCGCCGTAGTGTTGGCAACCCATTCCTGCGATGCGTTCCTGAAAACTCGGGCACTCTTCGGCGAGTGGACAGTCCGGCATGGATGTGGGTACTTGCCGGGCTACCTAAACCTTTACGTACCGGCCCAACCTTTTACCGGGTCTTTGGAAGCGACACGACCGAAACCGAGGAAGAGCGAAGCCCCTCCGGCGGTTAGACCGCTGAGGCGGCTATCTGTACTACGAACGGGTCCATCGCGCTCGAAGGGGGTTACTGCTCTAGAGACGGGACTACTCCCCGGCCACGAGGAACGTCTTGCCGCCCTTGCGTTCGAGGTAGACGTCGCCCACGTCGGCTAGCCACTCGCCGACGTACTCGTTCACGCGGTCGGTCTCGACCCCCGACACGTCGAGAATCGTCCTATCGTCGGCGTCGGCCGTGCGTTCCGCGCGAGCGAACTCGGGTATCATACCAGAGACGTATCACGGACGGAGTATCAAGGTGAGCCACCCGGAGTGAAAGTGAAACTAATGGACGGGAGCGACGTGGGCCGCGATTCCGCACGACGAGACCCATCGCAGTGGGACCGTTCGTCAGTCGGCCGAGCAGTTCCTCGGACGCTCGTTCAGATGTAGTGGGCGGCGACGTACGTGAGCAGGGCGAGTCCGACGAACGGGATGACGTGCAACATGAGGGCGGTCACCTGAATGAGGAAGTCCGGCGGATACGGCGACGTGAGGAGGAACAGGAAGACGAAGAACGCGATGATGACCATCGGGATGATGTTCACCGAGATGTCCAGCAACTTCTCGCGGTCGAAGACGGAGTCGGCCATTGTGCCTCCTAGGGAGGTCACGGAGCGGTATAACGGCAGTGGCCCCGCGGGCGCGATTCGACTCCGCAACCTCACTCGTAGAGTAACTGTTCGGCCTGTGTCCGTCGCCGGTCGGGGTCGAAAGTCGGATCGATTTCGGGGTCGGCGGCCAACCGGTCCAACACCAGTAGGGGGTCGGTCCCCCCGCGCTCGACGCGCTCCAGCAGGTCCGCAATCTCGCTCCGATAGAGCGCCAGCGAGTCGAGGAGACCGACCGCGAGTGCCATCGCCACCCCGGCGTCGCCACCGGGGAACGCATCACTGACGGCCGAGAAATCGGGGTCGTCCTGCGTGGCGGCGTCGGTCGGGTCGAGACGCAGACAGTGAGTGCAGAGCGTCGCGGACGCGCTCTGCTCGGGAAGTGACTCCCGGAGGTCTTCCGGAACGCCGAACGTCACTCGCTCGCTTCCGCAGTCTGGACAGGTCATACCGTAGCATGTTCGCGGGCGGTGAAAAACGTCCGTGACGCGACGAAGTCGTCGTCGGCACGCAGTGACTTCCTCGTGAACGAGTGAAACGAGGCGAACGGGAGAGGTGAGCGAGTGAGAGAGACGTTCGTCGTCAGTCGTCTGCGGTGACGACTTCCTCTTCCGCGGCGGCCTCGGCGGCGGCCGCGGCGCGTTCCTCCTTCTCCTCTTCTTCCTTCTTGGCCTTGATTTTCTTCAGACGGAAGATTTCCTCGCGCTCCTGCTCTTCGAGTTTCTGCTCGATGTACTCCTGATTCTCCTTGAGTTCCGGCAGTAGCTTGAACTCCAGCGCGTTCACGCGGCGCTTGGTCGTCTCGATTTCGGTCAGCATCTTCTTCATCGCCGTCTCGACTTCGGCGGCCAGGATGATGCTCTCCAGCAGTTCCTCGTAGGCCTCGGCGGCCTCGTCGATGCGAGCGCTGGTTCCGAGAACGCCGTAGCCGCGCTCGTCGAGACCCTTGCGAACCTTGCTGGACTCGATTTGGGGCACGACGACGCCCATGATGTTCTTGGACTCGGTGGTGATTTCGGGGTGCTCTTGGAGTGCGGCCGCCGCCCCGCGGACCGCCACGTCGCCCTCCATCGCGCGAGCCATGTTAATCTTCTGCTGGGCGAGTTCGTAGTTCTCCTCGAGACCCGAGCGCACGTCCTGCGCCTGGTCGAGGATGTCCATGAACTCCATGATGAGACCGTCACGCTTCTTCTCCAGCGTGTCGTGGCCCCGCTCGGAGAGTTCGATGCGGTCCTCTATCTGCATCAAATTCTTCCGAGTGGGCTTGACGTCCTTGGCCATCTTAGGGGGAGTTTGTGGCTCGAAGGGGTTAACCTTTTACAGTCGGCGCTGACTGGGTGGGGCCGGAACTCGTGAGATACTCATATGTTTACGCCACCCCCTATTCGAGAAATAAAGAGGCGGACTGAATCAGTTTACTGGCTCGAAGTTTGCGAAGGTTGGTCTACTTCTCGTCGTCGTGAATCTCGTTGACTTCGGTCTGGTTGAGCGCTCGGTCGTAATATCGGACTTCGTCGATGCTGCCGACGAAGTCGCGGTCCTCGTGATTGACATGGGTCCCGATGTAGAACCCTTTGTCCGTCGCCGTATTGAGGTTTGTAGACTGCGACCAACCGTTAGTTACACTGGCAACGTTACCGTCGACGTAGAGTGTAGTGTCGCGAAGTGTATTTCCGTTTAGTACAATTACGACGTGGTGCCACCTCCCGTCGTTGAGGTTTGTGTTCCAAACGCGGTTACCACCGTTCACTGCGAAACGAGTATTGCCGTTCGTGTTGATACGGAGGTTGAACGCGTCTCCGTCAGACGGGTTATTTTTGCCCTGTGACACCATGAGTTGTCTATCGTTCGAATACGAGGTCTTGACCCAGAGGGAGATAGCGCGATTTTCACTTCCGGACACACTGTCGAAGTTGGTCGTCACTTTATCGCTACCACTATGGAACTCGTAAGCGCTTTTTTCGACACCGGCGACGCCGAGCGTTGGGTTATTACGGACAGTTCCGTCGTGCGGGCCAACTGCGTCGTATGCAGTCGAACCGCTTGTTTCGTCGAGCTTCCAGTGGCTGACAAGTCCATCAGTCACCACTTCCTGTTTTCTTACAGTAATTCCCACAGTATCAGTAGCAACTGCACCGTTTGCGTCCGTGACGCGAACAGTTGCCTCGTACGTCCCACTGTCCGAATACACGTGATTTACCGTCGCACCAGTCGCGTCTATCGTCCCGTCACCGTCGAAGTCCCACTCGTAGGTCAGCGAGTCTCCGTCGGGGTCCGAGGAGTTCGACGCGTCGAACGTCACCGTCTCGCTCACGTTCACCGTCGTCGCCGACGCCGCCGCGTCGGCCACCGGCGCGTGGTTCACCGCGAGACTCCAGCTTTCGGTGTCAGACTTCCCGTAGCTGTCGGTGACGGTGAGCGTCACCGAGTAGTTCCCGCCGGACCCGTAGGTGTGAGTGACGTCGGCCCCGGTCGCGGTCGTTCCGTCGCCGAACTCCCACTGGTAAGTCAGCGAATCGTTAGTGTTCGGGTCGCTCGAAGCTGATGCATCGAACTGGACGGTCTCGTCGGGATTGGGTTCGGTCGGAGTGACGTTGGCCGACGCAGTCGGCGCGTCGTCCACGGTGATGGTACCGGTCGCCGTGTCGGATTCGCCGAACCTGTCAGTAACTCGGAGTTCGACCGGATACTCACCAGCCGTGTCGTACCGATGGACCACCGAACTGTTCGAGTCCATCGCAGTCGCGCCGTCACCGAACGTCCAATCGTACGTTAGCGAGTCGCCGTCGTTGGGGTCCGACGAACTACTACCGTCGAGTTTGACTGCCTCCGAGGTGTTCAGCACGGTCCGGTTGGCTATCAGATAGGCCGCAGGCGGACTGTTCACCGTGACCGTCACCGAGTCGGTGGCGGTCAGTCCCTGCTCACCCTCGACCGTGACCGAAACGTCGTACCTTCCGGCGGACTCGTAGGTATGGTTGACCGTTGCGTCGAGCGCGGTTGTCAGGTCGCCGAGCTTCCACTCGTAGGACGTAACGTTACCGTCGGGGTCGGTGGCGTTCGCCTCGAACGTGTGTTCGACGTCCTCTGTAACGTTACCGGGGTCGCGTATCTGAACCGATGGCGGATACGTGACGACGACGGACTGAGTGGTCGTGTTTGTCACACCGTCGTCATCAGTGACCCGAAGCGTGACGTTCGCCGTGCCGGTCTGGTTGAACTCGGTCGAGATGGACTCGCCAGTCGCTTCGTAGTCGCCATCAGTATCGAGGTCCCACTCGTGAGTGACGACGTTACCGTCGACGTCGAAGGCGTCGGTCGCACTCAGCGTCACCGACCGATTGACAGCGACTACGGACTGGTCGATAACCGGTGTCGGTCCGCGGTTCGTGACGTTGACGGTGTGGGTAGCGGTCGCCGTCCCGTTGGCGTCGTCGGTCACGCGTACCGTGACGTCGTGCGGTCCGTCGTCGCTGAAGGTCGGGTGAATCGTACGACCGGACTGCTCGAATGTCCCATCGTCGTCTACGTCCCAGTCGTAACTGACGACCGTTCCGTCGGGGTCGCTCGCGTGGACAACTTCGACAGTCGCGGTCTCGTACGTCCGGGTGCTATCGGTGCCATTCACGGTGACACTCGGCGGAGCGTTCACTTCGACGACTTTCCGAACGACGACGGTCTCGTTGTGGTCGTTAGTACCGCGCATCCGGACCGTCTTCGTTCCGTTCGTCGAGAACGACCGAGTAGCGTTCCAACCCGTCGTCTCGTAGACACCGTCGTCGTCGAGGTCCCACTCGACTCGCTTGATGTGGTCGCGATAGCCTTCGACGGTGGAGGCGTCGAACGTAACGCTCTGACCGACGGTCGGGGTCGACGGCGTCGCGTTGACGAACATCGGCGTCGCCCGCGTGAGGTTGATGTGCCTGAGATGGGCCGTTCCGTTACCGTGGAATTCGACGATAATCTCGGTGTTAGCCCAAAGCCTCGGCGGGACGAGCGCACTGAGTGTGACGTTCTCGTCGGCAGTCAGGTTGATAGACGCAATCTTGACTCGGGGGAAGTTCCGCGTATCTGCCCAGATTGTCACCACGGTATCGCCGTCGATACCACCGACGGTGGCGTTGACCTTTTGCCAGCCGTCAATCCCGCTGCCTGTTTGCGTCCCACCACTGGAGTTGAGCGTGATGTTCCCCGGGCCAGTGCTGATACCGTCCTCGGTGACGTTCGTCCGGTCGATTCCCGTTCCGTTTCCGTCGGGGAACGAGCTGAAGTTGTCCGTCGTATCGTTGACCGTAAAGACGGTCGAATCCCAGTTACTCTTCCGCCCAGCGAGGTCGACGGCACGTCCGCGGAGTTCGTAGGTACCGGGACCTGCCTCGAAGGGCAAGAGACCGAGATTCTCGGTGTTGTTAATCTGCTGCCAGTCGGTCCAGTTCCCGTCCTCGTTGGCGTCGTGGTACTGGTACTCGACGTACCGGACGCGTTCATCTACCAGCGTACGGACGAGCGGCGACCGTTCGCTTCCGACGGACGAAACCGAAATTTCGGGGGCGGTTACGTCGTCTTGAGCGTGACGATGCGCTCGGTTCGGTAGCCCTTCGGGTCACGGACGACCATCTGGAGGTCGTGGTACCCCTCCGATAGCGAGAGGTGCTGGTAGATGTACCCCTCGTTGCCGACGCTTCGCCACGACGACCAGTCCGACGTTCCGGTGTCGTTGGAGATGCGATACTTGTACTCCAACTCGTTCGGGTCGGTCCCGACGTCCCACGTGTGCCACCGCAGCGAAGCCGACTCGTCGGCGCTCACGCGAACGGTCTTGCCGTGGCGTAGCTCCTGTGCCGCGGGTGCGTCGTCCAAGGTGAGTTCGGGACGTTGGGCGTCGCGACCCTGCCGGTCGACAACTTCGACCGCGGTGCCACCGTCACTGCCAGTCGTACCCGGCAGTTCGGTCGTGGCCGTCATCTGATACATCCCGACCGTAATGTTGGACCGAACGACGAGGTAGTACGTGTCCTTCGTCGCGTCCAACGTCAGTTTCTGCGTCGTCGTGGAACCGGGGTCCTCGACGTCGTGCAGTTGCGTCCCGGCGAGATCCGTAATGTTCTCCGGCCGTTCCTGCGTCAGGACCGCGTCGAACCGCGTCAAGTTTTCGGCGTTCGACTTCTGGTTCGGACGGTTAAGACGAACCGTCAGTTTGCGCTGGTCGGGAATCTCGGCGTCGTCGTCCATGTCGATTCGGTAGACGGTGTAGTCCTCGAAACCGTCTATCGAGTCGTAGACGACCGAATCGCCGTATCGGTCGGCGGTCGGATACAGTTGCTCGGGCGTGAACAACCGACCCAGTATCTCGCCGAGACCCTGCGAGGAGGTCTTACGGGACGTGAGATAGTCGTTCCACCGGGCACCGAGCGCGTCCTGCGTCGAGTACTGGACGGTCCATCCGTTCGTCGGCATATCCTTGGTACCGCCGAGTGTCTCCGGATACCCGTCGAGTGCCTTGGTCGTCGCAGTGTAGTCGGTCCGGAGCGAGTTCCGGAGGATACCGAGTATCTGGCGAGTCACTTCGTAGGACTGGAGGTCCTCCTCGCCCACGAGGTCGTGGACGACGCTCTGGTGGGTCTCGTCGGCGTACGCCGGAACGATTGGTACGTCTCGTTGAGCAGGACCTTGCGCTCTTCGAGGAGTTCGTTCACGCGGGCGGTGTCGTTGGCCGCTCGCGCCGCCTCCAGTTCGTCGGAGTTCTCCGACAGCGCGCGTAGGTTCTCGTGAAGTCGGGTGTAGTTCCGCGAGTTGTAACCGGGGTCGTCGAGGTGGCGTGCGACGGCGTGGCTCTGCGCTCCGCGGATGAAGTACGAACCGCTAGAGATGGCATTCTCTAGCGTCTGTGCGCGGGAGAACGTCGATAGAAGGTTCGAATACGATTTTTTCGCCGTCCTCGATAGCTCGTACGGAGGTATCGAGAGGATACCTTCACTCGTTTTTGCAAAGGACATGCCCTTCCGTTGAAGCGGGTTCTTGTCCTCGACGTTGTACGTGTGGTACGTGAGGCCCTCTATGCGGCTTTCCAACTCGTCACGTACGTTCTTGGCGGTCCTGTTCGCGTACTGCCGTTCTTTCTGCTTCCAGTAACTCGCGTTCAGCGAGCGGTTGTGCATCTCTGCGTAGATGCCGCCCGAGTCGATGGCGACGCTGAGGTTGGTCGCTTCCGTGGTCGCGTCGCTCTCGACCGATTCGTAGGCAACCGTACTGGACCACGTGTCGGCTTTGTCGCGTCCGGACTCGTTCCGGTCGTACTCGTCGTCGTCCCAGAGGACGACGCGGACGTTACGCCGGTCGGCCGACGACTCCAGTTGACGCGAACTCAGAACGACGGTCTCGTTGCTCTCGTTCCGCGGGGTAACGCCGAGAATCCGATGGCGTTCACCGTCCACGTAGACCTCGTAGTAGGGGTCGCCCCCGCTCCCGTGGTCCAAGCGGAGACTCGTGTTCGCCTCGATTTCGAGCGCGAAGTCCGAGAGGTTGCCGTCGCCGTTACGGTCGATGCGATTGATGAACTCGACGGACTCGATGGCGGTGGGCGCTTGGTGGAGTCCGTCTTCGGTCGCAACCGCGAACCGACCGACACCGGGCGAGTCGGCGACGAAGGTGAACGTGGAGTCGTTCACGGCCACCAATGCGGTCGGAAGACGGGACCACGAGTCGTTGACGTATCGGTACAGACCCAGTTCGTCGGGGTCCTCCGAGAACGCGCTGGAGTTCACCGAGAATCGGAACCGGGCGTTCTCGACCGCTTCAGAGGTCGGTGACGCGCCAGAGAGACGGAAGTGGCTCAGACCGGTGACGTTCGAATCGTTCGCCCCCACCGCCGGTACCGAGACGTTCCGGGTCTGGACGAGGGTCGCGTTCGTATGGGCATCGGCCGCGAACGTCAAGTTCAGTCGAGAGAGTCGCGTTCCGGTCGTCTCGGCCAGTTCGGTTTCGGGGATGTCGGCGGTCAGTCTCCCACCACTGTCGACCGTCGGGGCGGTAATCGATATCTCGTTCGGCCCGACGCGGGTCACGGTCGCCTCGACGGTGCCGGAAACGGAGGCGTCGATATCCAAGCTCCCGCTACGAGTCGTAGCGTCGTTGAGAGTCACGGAAACCGAGTACACGTCGTCCGTGTCGGGGTTGATTACGCCCGCGTATCGCACCACGATAGTGTCGTTCGCCTGTAGGGTGTGGGTAGCGTTGAATGCGACTCGGAGGGTGCTGTTCTCCACGGCAGTCACTGCGTCGATGGCATCAGTGGCGTTCAGTCCAACGTCGATGTCGCCGTCGCCGTCACGGTCGATACCCGCGGTCACGTCTCGAAGGCTCACGTTCTGCACGTCGGCACTCTCGTTCGGGTACTGCACCTCGACACTATCGAGGGCGTTCCCCGCCTCGGTGGAGTTCTCGCCGACTACGTAAGTCACTTCGTGGGTCGTCCGTGCGCTCGTCGTCTCGTCGAGCGACTCGATGAGCGTCGTCGTCTCGTCGTCGCTACTGGTCCGGTTCGTCGCCGGATACGCGCTCACACCGACCGTGGGATTCGCAGCGATAACAGACCCGTTCGCATCTCGAACGGGGCCAACGGACCCGTCGAGGGTTGCGTATCGGAGTTGCCCGTCGGTACCGAAGTGGATGATTTCGGGACTCGCATCGCCGACCCAGTCGAATCCAGCCAGCGTCGAAGCCGAGGCGGACGTGTAGTCAGATTTCACGACGGTCGTTTCGCCGGATGCACCGACGAGAAGGAGGTCGTCGCCCTCGGAGAGGACGGGAACCCGTGCGACACCGTCACCGTCGAAATCCGTGGGCGAACCGACACTTCCGTTCTCGTTCACGTCGTAATAGCCCGTACTCCGCACCTGACCGTCGTCGAAGTACTTGATACCGCGAGACTCACCGAGGAAAACGATGTCCTCGTCCCCATCACCGTCGAAACTGGCGACTCCGAGGACGGCGGAAACAGGAACGTCGAGAACACGCTGTGGCGTAGCACCTACTTCCGCACGGTAAATTTCGTCTCCGGCACTGGCGTTGGCGTACAGTACGCCGACGCGACCGTTTCCGTCCCAATCACCCACTCCGAGAAGTGTCGTAGTGCTGGTCACGTCCGTCGCCAGTTGCTGGCGCTCGCCGCCGCCATCTACGATTTCCACGGTTTCGTTCGCTACGTACGGAAGTTCTATCCGATTGTCGGCATCGAAGTCGGCCATCGTTCCGAGCGCGGTCCCGGAAGCGTTCACCGAATCGGTCGTCTGATTCTCGTCGACGAACGTAAAATGGCCATCGTTGGCAACCGCGAGCGACTGATTCTGCAATATCGGTCCCGTGTTCCCGATAGCACTCGCTAGCGGTTTCGGTGAGCTATCATCTACACGTGACGGAGCGAACGCGTCGTTCGCCATCGCAGGCGTTCCGACAGCCGAGATTAGCAGAATTATCGCGAACAATACGGCGATTCCGTCGTCGATATGACTCATTAAATATGAGAACTAGAAGACATTGTATATATTCTTCGGATATAAGATACATCCTGGTAAAATACATGTAATTGAATTTAAAATAGGCTGAGAACCGTCAACAGAAAGGGGGAGCGGTTAGTCCGCAGCGACTTCTTCGGCTTCTTCGTCCGCGTCTTCGGGGTAGTACTTCTCGATGAGTTCCTCGTCGATGCGGTTGAGCGCCTCCTTGGGGAGCATCCCGAGGAGGTCCCAACCGAGGTCGAGCGTCTCCTCGATGTCGCGGTTCGTGTCGAAGCCTTGGTCGACGAACTCCGTCTCGAACCGGTCGGCGAAGTCGAGGTACTTGTTGTCGCGCTCCGAGAGCGCCTCGCGGCCGACGATGTTCACGAGGTCGCGCAGGTCTTCACCCTCCGCGTACGCGGCGTACATCTGGTCGGAGACGTCGCCGTGGTCCTCACGGGTCAGCCCCTCGCCGATACCGTCGTCCATCAGGCGCGAGAGGCTCGGCAGGACGTTGATAGGCGGGACGACGCCCTGCGAGTTGAGGTCGCGGTCGATGTAAATCTGGCCCTCGGTGATGTATCCGGTGAGGTCCGGAATCGGGTGGGTGTCGTCGTCGCCGGGCATCGTGAGGATGGGAATCTGGGTGACAGACCCCTCGCGGCCCTCGATACGACCCGCGCGCTCGTAGAGCTGGGCGAGGTCGGTGTACATGTACCCGGGGTAGCCACGGCGGCCCGGCACCTCTTCGCGGGCCGCACCGATTTCGCGCAGGGCCTCACAGTAGTTGGTCATGTCCGTCAGGATGACGAGCACGTGGTAGCCCTTGTCGAACGCGAGGTACTCCGCAGTCGTCAGCGCGAGGCGCGGCGTGACCGTCCGTTCGACCGCGGGGTCGTCCGCGAGGTTCATGAAGACGACCGAGCGTTCGAGCGCGCCCGTCCGCTCGAAGTCCTCCATGAACTCGTTGGCCTCTTCGGCCGTGATTCCCATCGCGCCGAACACCACTGCGAACTCGGAGCCTTCGTCGTCCTCGCCCGCTTCTTCCTCTTCCGGCACGGTCGCCTGTCGCGCAATCTGGAGCGCGAGTTCGTTGTGCGGAAGCCCGGACCCGGAGAAGATGGGGAGCTTCTGGCCCCGGACCAGCGTGTTCATGCCGTCGATGGCGGAGACGCCGGTCTGGATGAACTCCTCGGGATACTCCCGGGCGGTCGGGTTGATGGCCGCGCCGACGATGTCGCGTCGGTCGTCCGGGACGATTTCCGGGCCGCCGTCGATGGGGTTGCCGGAACCGTCGAGGACCCGACCGAGGAGGTCCTCGGTGACGGGCATCTTCATCGTCTCGCCGAGGAATCGGACCGAACTCTTCGTGTCGATACCTTCGGTCCCCTCGAACACCTGAATCGAGACGAGTCCGTCGCTCGATTCGAGGACCTGTCCGCGCTTGGTGTCGCCGTTCGGCGTCTCGATTTCGACTATCTCGTCGTACCCGATGGGTTCGTCTACCTCCGCGAACACCAGCGGACCGCTAATCTCCGTGATTGTTTGGTACTCTTTCATGGTTTAGTAGAGGTCTCGGAGCTGTTCTTTGATGTCGTCTTCGAGGTCGGCGACGAACTCGTCGGCCTCGTCGTCGGGAGTCGTCGCGATGCGGTTCAGCCGCGGTGCGGCGTCGATGTCCGTAATCTCGTCCACCGGAACGCCGGCGTCGAGCGCGTCGAACGCCTCGTCGTTGTACGTCCGGATTGCACCCATGATGAGGTAGGACTTCTCCGGCGGACAGTTGGTGTCCACGTCGTGGAGCGCGTTCTGCTGGAGGAACGCCTCGCGGATGTACCGCGCGACGTCGAGCGTGAGCTGCTGGTCCTCCGGCAGGGCGTCCTTACCGACGAGCTGGACAATCTCCTGCAGTTCGTCCTCCTCGTCGAGCACGTCCACGGCCCACTGGCGCTGCTCGGGCCAGTCCTCGGCGACGTTGTCCTCGAACCACGGGTCGAGCTGTTCCTTGTACAGCGAGTACGACTCGTTCCAGTTAATCGAGGGGAAGTGACGGCGCTCGGCGAGGTCCGCGTCGAGTGCCCAGAAGGTCTTGACGATACGCAGGGTGTTCTGGGTGACGGGTTCCGAGAAGTCGCCGCCCGGCGGCGAGACTGCGCCGACCACGGTCACCGAGCCTTCGGTGTCGTTGATGTTGTCGAAGTAACCGGCGCGCTCGTAGAACTCCGAGAGGCGCGCGGCGAGGTAGGCGGGGTAGCCCTCTTCGCCGGGCATCTCTTCGAGGCGCGACGAAATCTCGCGCATCGCCTCGGCCCACCGCGAGGTGGAGTCGGCCATCAGCGCCACGTCGTACCCCATGTCGCGGTAGAACTCCGCGATAGTGATGCCCGTGTACACGCAGGATTCGCGCGCCGCGACGGGCATGTTCGACGTGTTGGCGATGAGGCAGGTTCGGGACATCAGCGGCTTCCCGGTGACGGGGTCTTCGAGGTTCGGGAAGTCGTCGATGACTTCGGTCATCTCGTTACCGCGCTCACCACAGCCGATGTAAACGACGATGTCGGCGTCTGCCCACTTCGCAAGCTGCTGCTGGGTGACGGTCTTCCCGGAGCCGAACGGACCCGGAATCGCCGCAGTGCCACCTTTCGCCAGCGGGAAGAGACCGTCCTGCACGCGCTGCCCCGTGACGAGCGGGGTTCGGGGCGTCTTCTTGTCGGCGGCAGGTCGGGCCTCGCGGACCGGCCACTCCTGACGCATCGAGATTTCTTCGCCGGTGTCGAGTTCGACGATGGTCTCCTCGACGTTGTGGTCGCCGCTCTCGACGGTGACGACTTCGCCGCCCTCGGAGTCGGGCGGGACCATCACTTTGTGGTCGATGCTCTCGGTCTCGGGCACGATGCCGAGGATGTCGCCGGGTTCGACGTGGTCGCCGGGTGCGACCTCGGGCGTGAACTCCCACGTCTTTTCGAGGTCGATACCGGGGGCGTCCACACCGCGGTCGAGGAACGCGCCCATCTTCTCTTCGAGCACCGTCAGCGGGCGCTGAACGCCGTCGTAGATGGAGTCCAGCATGCCGGGACCGAGGTCCACGGACAGGGGTTCGCCGGTGTTCTCGACCGGTTCGCCCGGTGCGACGTTCGAGGTCTCCTCGTAGACCTGAATCGTCGTCAGGTTCCCTTCGATTTCGATGACCTCACCCATCAGCCCTTCCTCGCCGACGTACACCACGTCGTTCATCCGGGCGTCGAGGTCAGTGGCGGTCACGACCGGTCCACTTACGCTCTCGATGACGCCGTCCTCTCGAACGGTGTCGGATTCAGTTGCTTGGCTCATTCGTTGTCACCTTGTTCGTCTTCGTCCATAAGGTCGATTCCGATTGCACGCTTGATTTTGTCGCGCAGTCCGCCGCTCCCCGCGCCGCCGCCGATGGAGACCATCGTCGGTTCGACGCTCGTCTCGACCTCCTGTCGGACCT
The DNA here is from genome assembly GCF_010747475.1 of Halorussus sp. MSC15.2. Taxonomy (NCBI): domain Archaea; kingdom Methanobacteriati; phylum Methanobacteriota; class Halobacteria; order Halobacteriales; family Haladaptataceae; genus Halorussus; species Halorussus sp. MSC15.2. The sequence goes on from NZ_VSLZ01000005.1 coordinate 139,985, forward strand.
GCCGGGACAGGTAGTCGAGGTCCTCGTCGTGCATCACGACGATGCCGACGTCGTCGTCGTCGAGAACGCGAGTCACCGCATCGTCGAGTTCCGACTGCTTGTCGTCGTCCGGGACGTTCTCGAACTTCCGGACGCCAGCGAGACGGAACCCCGTAGTGAACTCGGGACTGCCGACGACTGCGATTTCCTGGCTCATAGCATCACCAGTTCGTTTTCTATCTCGTCCTCGCTCAGTCCGGCCTCGCGGCCGCGAGCGATGGCACGGATGTTGTCCACTTCGCGCTCCTTCGCCAGCACGTAGGCCAGTACCGGACAAATCGACAGCGGGAAGACGTGCGAGAGGTGGTCCGAGTACTCCAAGAGTGCAGCATCTAGAGCGTGCTCGAAACCGATGAGGCTGTCGGCTCGCTCCAGTTCGTCGAGCGCCGCCGAGAGGTCGTCGCCGTACGTGCTGTCACGGATGAACGTGACGAGTTCGCCCACGTCGGCCGAGAGCTGAGAGAGTTCCGACGCGCGGAACAGCTCTCCGCCCTCGATAAAGTAGTCGGCGGGGTCGAGGTCCGCACCGCTTCGCGCGATTCGGAGCGCGTTGCGTGCGTTCCGGAAGTCGATTTCGGCCTGCAGGAACTCGACGTACAACTGGGTCGCACGGTTGTCCGTCTGGGTCACTCCGCCGATGAGACCTTCGTAGTACGTGCGGTCGACCGCGTTCTCCAGGGGAATCAGCACGCCGGTCTCCTCGTAGTCGGCGTACGCGTCGGCCAGCGCATCGCCGTAGCGCGTACGGTCGAGCATCTCCACGACGTCCTCGATGGAACCGGCTTCGGTGAGCCGGTCGAGGAACCGCCGGTCGAGTTCACCCGCGTAAATCAGGTCCTCCTCGATAGCTTCGCTGTCGGAGTCGGAGTAGATACCCCGAATAACCGTCTTGATGTTCCACGCGTCGAACTTCCGGAGGTATCGAGCGATGAACTCGTACAACTGACCGTCCGCCCACCGGAGCAGGTCGTTGAAGTGCTTGCCGAGGTTGCGATTGAGCGCGTGTTCGATGAGGTCTACGCCGCTGTACTTGGAGCCGAGCGCGTTGACTTCGGTTTCGTACTCGGTCTCCTCCATGTAACGAGCGATTTCACCGGGACCCATCCGAACGAGTTTCCGGTAGTCCTCGTCGTCGAACAGCGCCGCTCGCCGGGCCTGTACCCGAGCAGTGACGTATTCGTAGTTCGAGGTTCCGTTCTTCTTTTCTACGCTCATTGCTCGAAGAGACGTTTACTGATGTCCTGAAGGTTGTCCTCCCAGACGTCCTCCAGCACCGAATCGAACGTGTTGTTCACGCGCAGTCGAGACTGCTCGCTCTCGACCACGACGCCGCCGAGGCAGTCGTACTCTCCGGCGTACTCGTAGCCGTCGTAATCGGTCACGATGTCGGTGAGCAACTCGTCGTCTCCGGGCTTGCCGTAAACGTGGACGGTGTCGCCCTCGTCGAACTCCTCGCTGGCAGCGTCCAGCAGTTCCCGGGTCAGTTCTTCGCGTTCGTCGCCTTCGAGGGTAGCGATACGGTCTTCGACCGTCGCTCGAACGTCCTGCAGCACGTCACGTCGGGCTTCGAGGCGCTTCTGCTTGGCTTCCAGTTTGGCGCTGGAGAGCTTCTGCTCGCGCTCTTGGGCGATTGTCTGCTCGGTTTCCCGTTCTTGCTCCGCGAGAATCTCCTCGGCATCGCTCTCGGCCTCGGAGACGATTTCGTCTGCGCGCTCATCGCCTTCCGAACGAATCTCCTTCGCGCGCTCGCGGGCTTCGTTTCGAATATCCTCAACTACCGTGTCCAAGCTCATTGATGAAGAGGGAAAGGGGGTGCGTTTAACCGACGAAGAACGTGACCAGCGCCAGAATAACGAGCGTCTCGGGAAGGACCGTCATGATGAGGCCCGTACCGAAGAGACTCTCGTCCTCCGCGATGGCACCGATGGCCGCGCTACCGATACCGCGCTCGGCGTATCCAGCACCGATGGCCGCGAGACCGACGGCGAGGGCGGCCATACCGTTTTTGGTGATGGTCGGGCCGGCAGCGGCACCGGTTTCCTGTGCAAGCAATACCGCGTCGACGAATGCAGGTGCAATTTCGAGCATAGTTTCTGCTTCTCCTGTGGCTCTCGTAACCGGACAGTCGTATTTCCCGCTACAGGAGTCATAAAGCTTCCCAAAAGAGTTCGACACCGACGCCGTTTCGAGCGGCTCAAGCCGAGGTTTATGGTACCGATTGCCAATGAATATTAGCCAAAACAGAGGTCGCCGTCGAATCGAAAAAGAGGAAAACGCGGTCAGTCCTGAGTCGTGTAGTTCCGGTCGTAGCCGAACGGCTCGTACTCCTCGCCGCCGCCCTCGTAGAACTTGCCGAAGAACTCGACGTACTCGAGGCGCACCGCCTGTAGACCGGCACTGGTAATACCGAGCGCCAGCACGAGGAGGTGCCCGAAGACGAGGACGAGTAAGCCGACGAACAGGCCGACGATACCGGAGTGAACCAGTCCGCCGAACATGTGGCTCGTCACCTCGTGACCGTGGTACATCGTTCCGACCTCGGGCATGTGGCCGATGCCGAAGTGCCACTCGGCGTGGCTACCGTGGCCCGTAACGAAGACGCCGAAGAACAGGAGATTGACCACGAAGGCCATCCCCGCCTTGGCGAGCAGCACGGCCGCGATTCGGGTGTACGAGAGCGCGTCCGACAGGACGCTCAGGCTCTCCAGCGCGCCGATGAGGATACCGGGACCGCCGAAGTGCCGGACTTCACCCGCGATGTAGAGGACCAGTCCGAGTCCTCCGAGCGCCAGACCGAGCGTGCCAACCTGCGGCGAGAAGCCGCTGAACCCGAGCGAGAACGGCTCGCCGGCGAAGATGGTGAACAGGAAGTTGGGCTTCTGGTTGCGGGCCTGCGTGCTGAGAATCCACGTCCAGACACCCGCGAACAGCAGGACCCACGAACCGCTCTCCAGAACGGCGTCGACGGGGTCGTGGTTCAGCTCCTCGACGAAGCCGAACAGGTAGCCGACCGTCATGTGGAGGAGTCCCGCGAGTATCGAGACGACCAGCCACGTCAGCGCGTAGTCGGCGTTGACCGGCTGGAGACCCTTCTTAATCGGCGGGTGACCGCCCCAGACGACATCTCCGAGCATGTGCAGGCCGAAGATTTCGCCGTACAGGACGCCGAACAGCGCCGTGAAGCCGCCCGCCCACAGCGCGATGCCGCCGAGACTCTTGATTGCGTCGTTGTCGAAGCTACTGAACAGCCAGAAACCGATGCCCATGTACAGGAGTCCGTATCCGAGGTCCCCAATCATGAACCCGAAGAACAGCGGGAACGTCAGGAACAGGACGACCGTCGGGTCGAACTCGAAGTACTTCGGCCGGTTGATGGTCTCGACCAGCAGTTCGAACGGCTTGAACGCGCCGGGGTTGTCCTGCACGACCGGCGGTTGGTCGTCGTCCATCGTCGTGCCGCCGTCCGCGGCAACCTCGTTCGCGTCGGGGTCTTCCGGACCGTGGGCCTCGTGGGCGTCGTACGAGGCGCGTTCGAGTTCGTCTACTTCGACGTGGTCGCCGACGGTGTCGCCCAGCGCGCTCGCCAACTCGGTGTAACGCTTGGACGGAATCCAGCCTTCGGCGACGAAAGCGTTCTCGGTGGTTGCGAAGTTGAGCGGCGCTTCGGCCTTCTGCACGTCGATGCTCAGCTTCTCCTCGGCCGCGAGCAGGAAGCCCGCGGTGTCGAGTTTGACGTTTTCGAGTTCGTTCTCGACGTCGTCGAGTTCGGACTCGAGTTGCTGGCGCTCGTGTTCGAGTTCCTCGGCGTAGTCACCGGGGCTTCCCTCGGCATCGGGGATTTCCAGCGCCGCGAAGTCGACGCCGACCAGCGCCTCGTCGAGGGCGTCTTCGTCGGCGGCGTCCGCGGGGTACGCGAAGACGGCGACGGTGCCGTCGGCGGTGAACGTCTCGAACTCGCGGATGCTGTCCGCGGTTTCGAGCGTGTCGTGAATCTCGTCGGCGTCGCCCTCACCGACTGCGACCTGTAGCGTCTGGTACCCCGACAGCAGGTCGAGGTCGATACCGAGGTCGGCGAACGGCTTCACCGAGTCGAGTCGCTCCTCCACGTCGCGGAGGTCCTCGTCGAGTTCGCTGCGTCGGTCTTCGAGTTGGTTGACCTCCGACCGGACGGATTCGAGTTCGTCTTCGAGTGCTTCGTCGGTGACGATGCGACTCGTCCGGCGTCCTCCTCGTCGATGTCGAGAATGCTCTCGAGCGAACGGATAGTGACGAGTTTCTCGGACGCCTCGTCGGCCCCCTCGACGGGGTCGCCCGGTTCGAAGCCCTCCCACGAACCGTCGTAGTCCGAGAGGTGGACCAGATTTAGCTCGTGGATGGTCTCGATGACGTCGTCCATGACGGCCCGCGAACCCGTCACGGACACCTTGCTCATTCGTTCAGGTCTGAGCATGCACCGCCTCCTCGAAGAGGTCTACCACGTAGTCAGTTACTTCCTCCTCGTTCTCGCGCGCCCGCGATTCGAGTGCCTCACGCTCTTGCTCGCCCTCGGCGAGAATCTCTTCGCGCTCGGCCTCGATTTCCTCGCGAGCCTCGGCGAGACGGTCGTCGTGAAGCTCGGACGCCTCCGCCTCGGCTTCACGGCGGATTTGCTCCGCCTCTTCCCGAGCGTCGGAGATGCGCTGTTCGCGCTCCTCCTCGGCCTCGGCGACGATGTCGTCGGCCTCTTGCTCGGCCTCCTTGATTCGTTCGAGAACCTCTGGCCTCGGCATACTAATCACGCGAAAGTTGCAGAACCGCGTATATACTACTTGCGAACTCTCCCCCACGTCACATCAACTGAGATATGTTGACACAGGACCATCACGGTCTCTATCGGAGGAAACCGGCCTGCGAGCGAAGGACCCCGCGACGGGAATAGCAGGATTATTTGGCCAGCGGTCCGAACTGTCGGGGTAATGGGTATCCTCGAAGACAAGAGTCGCGCTCGACTCTTCTACAAGTACCTCTCGAAGGTGTACGACACCGTCAACCCGTTCATCTGGAACGAACAGATGCGCGACGAGGCGCTGGCGATGCTGGACATTCAGGAGGGCGACCGGGTGTTGGACGTCGGTTGCGGGACCGGGTTCGCCACGGAAGGACTCCTCGAACACACCCAGAACGTCCACGGACTCGACCAGAGCGTCCACCAACTGGAGAAGGCGTGGGCCAAACTCGGCAAGCACGACCCCGTGAGTTTCTACCGGGGTGACGCCGAGCGACTGCCGTTCGAGGACGACTCCTTCGACGTCGTGTGGTCGTCGGGGTCCATCGAGTACTGGCCCGACCCGGTCGCCACGCTCCGGGACATGCGCCGAGTCGTCAAGCCCGGCGGGCAGGTCCTCGTGGTCGGTCCGAACAACCCGAAATCGACAGTCATGCAGAAGGTCGCGAACGCCATCATGCTGTTCTACGACCGCGAGGAGGCCGACCGGATGTTCCGCGAAGCGGGATACGTGGACGTCGAACACCGCGAGATGGGTCCAACCTACGACCCCGACGTCGCTATCACGACCGTCGCGCGCGACCCGGAAGACGAGTAGCAGTTTTGGCTACCGGCCGTCTTCGGTGCGAAACCCCCGATGCTCACGCCGTCGCCGCGACTTCTGCGACGACGGACGCGTTCACCGAGAACGTGACGACGACCGAGGACCCCGACGATAGCGACGGGTCGTTCGTTTCCGCGAGTCGGACGCTCGCTGGTTCGCCCGCCGACCACTTCGGGTCCGCCGCGCTGTTGAACGGTCCGGTCGGTCCCGGACGGAACCCCGTCGCCGAGAAGAACGGAATCGGTGGCTGAGTGTCGAGAGCAGTGTCGTCGATTCGAATCCCGACCGTCAGGTCGCGTACGTCGAGTACGTCTCCTCCGCGGTGGAGGAACGTCAGTCGGTTCGCGTCGGCGTCGATTCGGAGGTCGATTACGGCGCTCGGAGCGTCCGACGGTATGGTCGTTCCGAACGCGAGGCTGCCGACGGTGCCCGCGAGCGCGACCGTAACGACGAGTAGGAGGACGATACCGAGAGCTGGGGAGGTGGCGCGTCCCGACACGGGGAGGGTTCGTTCCGGCTTCGGCCTTCAATCTTCGGCCGTGACGGACGTTTCGCCTTCGACCGCCCGGGCGGAAGGCTGGTACGACGCTACAGAGAGTCGTGTCGAGCGAAGAGAAGACGGATTCGGAAGGTCTGGAGATACGTTCGTAACGATGGGAGCCGTTTCAGACGAAGAGAGACGAACGGGTTGGCCTACGACGATTCGACCGGGGCGGCCGTCACGTTGACCGTCGTGAAGTCGTAAGTCGCACTCACGCGGGAAGGTTCGGCCGGACCGAGCGTCCAGAGGACACCGTCGGAGTTGGTCCGTCCGACGGGGTCGCCAGCGACCGTTACGTCGCCCTGAACGGGTGCGCCCGTGGCGTTGGTGAGTTTCACGCGGAGCGGTCCACCGGCGAACGTGCGATTGACCGTCAGGGTGACGTTCTCCGAGGTGTTGCTTACCGACGGTCCCGTCGGGAGGGGCGTTTCGCCGTTCAGTCGTTTGTGCTGCATCTCCCGGAAGACCGACTCCGTACCGCCGTCGTAGTACACGACGAGTTTGCCGTGTGTGTGCGTCATTTGCATCCGATAGATGTTGTTAGTGCCGTACAGTGCGTTCGTCGCGGTACTTTTCCGATTTTCGAAGGCCCAACGGTATTGGTTTATGATGTCTTTTCGCGCAGACCCCAAAGTAGAGTCGCCGGAGGCGGCGGGATTACGCCGGTCGTGGCGGACGATTTCACGAACGTACTTCCCGTTTACGATGGTGGAGAGTACTATTCCGTTCGTTCCGGTACCCACGTACACTCTGATGGGCGGTTCTTCACCTCGAATCGCCGCCGTAATTCGGTTTCGGACCGGGCCTTCAAGCGACACGAGTTTCCCTCGCAGTGTGTGCGCCTCGGTCTGCATTTCGAACCTCGGAACGGAGTTCGCACGAGTCCGCATTTCAGTTATCAGTTTCCGGATGTCGGCCACTTCTGCGTCGATGCTGGCCAGCGTGCGGACGTATTCGCTCTTCGAGATGGTCCCGTTCGAGAACGCCTGCGTCGCCTGTTGTTCGTTTGCCTTCAACGAGATGATTCGGTTCTCGATGCGATATCGGAACCGATTCAGGGCCTGTTTCTTCTTCTCGACACTGTCGGTCGCCTGTAGTTGCTGGCCAAGCGACTTCACAGTGAGTTCCGTCCGGAACTCGCCGCGGTCCATCGTGAGCGAACTACCGAGTGCGAGCGACGGGGAGTCGAACGCGGTACGCGCCGGGGCGGTCCCGAGCGTCATGACGTTAGTCGTGTTTTCGCCACCGACGGGCTGTACGGTGTCGCTCCCTGTCTGTTCAGATACGGCACTCTCGGGGGAAGTGAATGGGGAGGTGTTCGGGGCGGACGCTGGCGTGGTCGGGGCCGTCGCCTGTACCGCGACTGCTCCGGGGGAGAGCGCGAGCAGTAATGCCAGCATAACGGGGGTGAATCGCATACGTACGCCTACTCGAAGGCCCATCATTAAATTATTCCCGGAACTATGAAACGCCGGACGAGATTTCGAGAACGGACGAGACGTTTTACGGAGCGTTCTGACGTTTTATCTACGGATGGAAAGTATTTTCTTGTCGGCGCATTCACGCGACTGTATGCGGTCACTCGCCGCCCTCCTCGTCGTCCTCCTCGTCGTCAGTTCCGTCGCGGGAGTCGGAGCGAGTCGCTCGGCCGAGGACCGAGCGGTCGCTCCGCACACCTCCTCGGAGTCCGCGTCAGCCCTCAGCGCGACCAACGCCACGCAAGCGAACACGACGGTCAACGACACGACCGAGATGTACGTCTCCCTCCGAGAGAACGGAGACGCTCGATGGACCGTCACGCAGCGTTACGTCCTCCACGACGACCAAGAGGCCGAATCGTTCCGTCAGCTCGCGAAGAAGTACGAGAACGGGGACACGAACGTCGGTCCCACGAGAGCGACGTTCCAGCGCGTGGTCGAGCGCGTGAACGCCGACTCAGACCGCCGGATGGAACTCCAGCGCGTCAGTCGGTCGGCGCAGGTCCGTAACAACGAAACCGTGGGCATCGTCTCGCTGTCGTTCACGTGGACGAACTTCACGCAGGTAAGCGAGAGTCAAATCGCCCTCGGCGACGCGTTCTGGATTGGGTCGGAGACGTGGCTCCCGGCGTTGAGCGAGGACCAGACGCTGGTGATATCGGTCCCCGACAACTACTACATCTCCGGAGCGAGTCCGTCCGGTGGCGTCATCTCCAACGGGACCGTCCTTCGGTACGAAGGTCCCCAACAATTCCAACGCGGCGACTTCAGGGTGACCTACTCGCCGAAGAGTACGGAGAACTCGACGATTCCACCGTGGTTCCCGGACATCTCCAGCACGTGGGGACTGCTCGTCGTGTTCCTCTTGTTCGGTGGCGGCTTCGGGGCGTACGCGCTGTCACAGCGTCGCGGCGCTGACCCCGAACCGGTCGCGGACACCGACGACAGGACGCAGTCGCCGCCGACCGTCTCGGCCACCGCCGACGACGGGGACGAACCGTCGTCCGAGTCCCACGAAGACGAAGGGCCGTCTATGGAACTGTTGAGCGACGAAGAGCGCGTTCTTCACCTGCTGGAGGAGAACGACGGCCGGATGAAGCAGGGCCAGATAGTCACCGAGACCAATTGGTCGAACGCGAAGGTCTCTCAGTTACTCTCGAAGATGGACGAGAACGACGACGTGGACAAACTCCGAATCGGCCGAGAGAACCTCATCACGCTCCCCGACGAAGACGTTGCCGACGTGGAGTAACTCCGGCGGACGAAGACTGTACAGGTGGCCGAAGACCGTACAGTCGGGAAACGACACTGGCGAGGTACGAGTCGGAAACGCGTGACCCGGTGTCGCGCGTTTCGTAAACGTTTACCCCTGCGCCGGAGACGTATTTATTATGAAGGTCCTGGTGACTGTGAAGGAGGTCGCCGAAGTCGCTGACGACTTCGAGATAGAGGGGACCGAGGTAGACGAGCGCTACCTCGAGTACGACCTGAACGAGTGGGACGACTACGCCGTCGAGGAGGCCGTCCAGTTGAAGGAGGACGGCCCGGCCGACGAGGTCGTGACCGTTACCATCGGTCCCGAGCGGTCCGAGGAGACCATCCGGATGGCGTTGGCGAAGGGAGCGGACCGCGCGGTCCGCGTCTGGGACGACGCGCTGGAAGACGTTGACCTGCTCGACGTGGAGACCAAGACGAACCTGCTGAAGGCCGTCGTGGAGGAGGAAGACCCCGACCTCGTGCTGACCGGCGTCCAGTCGGGCGACGACACGTTCGGTGCGACCGGCGTCTCGCTGGCCGACGAAATCGGTTTCCAGTGGGGCGCGGTCGTCAACGCGCTCGACTTCGACGCCGACGAGGGCGTCGCGCACGTCCACCGCGAACTGGAGGGCGGCGTCGAGGAACTCACCGACATCGACGTACCCGCGGTACTGACGATTCAGACGGGTATCAACGAACCGCGCTACGCCAGTCTGCGCGGCATTCGGCAGGCCCAGAGCAAGGAAATCGCACCGAAGAGCCTCGACGATATCGGTCTCGACGCCGACGCGATAGAGAGCGACCTCACGCTGACTTCGATGTACGAACCCGAGAGCGAGAGCGACGCCGAGATATTCGAAGGTGACGCCAGCGAGACGGCCGGGAAGCTTGCCGAAGTCCTCCGCGAGAAGGGGGTGGCAGAATGAGTCCCGACGTTCTCGCCGTCGCCGAACACCGCCGCGGCGAACTCCGCGACGTGAGCTACGAACTGCTGACCGCCGGACGACAGCTCGCCGACGCGACCGGCGGCGACCTCCACGTCGCCGTAATCGGTGGCGACACCGAGTCGTTCGCCGAGGAACTCGACCGGGAGGGCGTGGACGCCATCCACACCGTCTCGGAGGGCGAGGAGTTCAACCACGACGTGTACGTGCAGGCGGTCGAGGCGCTCCACGGCGAACTCGACCCGCAGGTCGTGCTGATGCCCAACAGCGTCAACGGACTCGACTACGCGCCCGCGGTGGCCAACCGGCTCGACCTCCCGCTGGCGACCGACGCCGTGGACTTCGAGTACGACGACGGCCTGACCGTGACCCGCGAGATGTACGGGTCAAAGGTCGAGACGACCGTGGAGGTCGGGGGCGACCAGTACGCCGTCACCATCCGGGGCGCGGAGTGGCCCGGCGCGGAGGGCGTCGGAGATGCCGATGTCGCGGAGTTCGACGCCGACATCGACACCGACACCGGTTCGACCGTCACCGGCTTCGAAGAAGTCGGCGGCGGCGACGTGGACATCAGTGAGGCCGACTTCATCGTCTCCATCGGTCGCGGTATCGAGGAGGAGGACAACCTCCCGCTCATCGAGGACCTCGTGGAGGCCACCGACGCGACGCTGGCCTCCTCGCGACCCATCGTGGACAGCGGTTGGCTCCCCAAGAACCGGCAGGTCGGTCAGTCCGGGAAGGTCGTGACGCCGGACGTCTACCTCGCCATCGGTATCTCCGGCGCGGTCCAGCACGTCGCCGGGATGAAGGGCAGCGACACCATCATCGCAGTCAACACCGACCCGAACGCGCCCATCTTCGACATCGCCGACTACGGTATCGTCGGCGACCTGTTCGACGTCGTGCCGGAACTCATCGAAGAGTTCGAGTAGACTCCTACGGTCTTTTCAACGCGGCTTTTTGGCGCGCCACGGAAGAGGTAGCGGAGTATCGCCTCGTCACGTATTTGTCGTGTCAGGTTCGAGTATGGCCCGATGGTCTCTCCCGAGTCCCGGCGGGCGCTGGCGGTCGCAGTTCTGGGCGTCTTGGTGCTCGCCGGTAGTCTCGCCCTCCTCGCGACGTCACTGTCGGCCAGCACGGTCGGGAGTCAGACGACTTCGACACCGGCGACTGCCGTCGGTCCCGAGGTTGCGGCGCTCCACGACGCGGGGGTGACCGGCGAGAACGTGACCGTCGGCGTCGTGGACGTGACCGGATTCGACACCGACGCGACCGCACTCGACGGCAGAGTCGTGGACGCGAGGGCGTTCGGTTCCGACGGGACGGTGCGCAACGACGGTCGAAACGCCCACGGGACCGCGGCGGCCGAGACGGTCGCCCGCGTCGCGCCCGACGCCGACCTCTATCTGACCACGTTCGACTCCCCCGACGGGTTCCGACGAGCGGTCGAATGGCTGGTCGCCGAGGAGGTAGACGTCGTGGTCGCCCCGGTGTCGTTCTACGGGATGCCCGGCGACGGCACGTCGCCCGTCGCCGACGTCGCCGAGCGAGCGACCGACGAGGGAGTCGTTTTCGTCTCGCCGACGGGCAACCTCGCTCGGAGTCACTGGACCGGCCGGTACCGCGGCGTCGAGAACGGCACACTCACCTTCGGCGATAACGCGCGGAACTACGTCCGGGGAGACGGACGGGACGTGGCAGTCTGGCTGTCGTGGGACGACGCCCACCGCGAGCAGGACTACACCGCCGAACTCCACTGGACCGACGGCAGTCGAAGCAGACTGGTCGCGCGCTCGTCGCCGTATCCCGGCGACGGGGTGCCGAACGAGCGAATCGTCGCCCGCGTCCGGTCGGGAACGTACTACGTCACGGTCCGCGGACCGGCGAACGCGACGGGGGCACGCCTCGAACTCTCCTCGCCGACGCACGACTTCCAGCACGTTCGGTCCGCTGGGAGTCTCGTCGCGCCCGCGAGCGCCCCGTCGGTCGTCACGGTCGGGGCGTACGACGCTACCGCCCGCCGGGTCGAACCGTTCAGTTCGCGCGGGCCGACGCCCGACGGGCGCGACGGAGTGGACCTCGTCGCCCCCAGCCATCCCGACGCGACCGACACCGAGGGTTTCGTCGGCTCCTCGGCCGCCGCCACGTACGCCGGCGGCGTCGCCGCGCTGGTCGTCGACGAGCGACCCGACCTCGCCCCGCGGGCGGTCGAGCGACGACTCGAGACGACCGCGGTCGATGCGGGGCGACCCGGCGCGGACCCCGTCACGGGCTACGGGCGACTCCGCCCCGTCCGAGCGGTCGGCGCGCGAAACGCGACGGGTTAAACCCGGATTTAAGCTATGGACAGGTCTTAGTGGCCGCTTTACGGAGACTTCGACAACGACGGGATGGCAACATGTCGGGACTCATCGAACGATTGCAAGACGGGACCGCGAGCGGCGACGAGCAGTTGCGCGTCCTCGACGTCGGGGGCGAGGAGACCGACGACGTGCTCGACGCCCTCGGACCCGACACTCGCCGGGAGGTGTACCGGACCCTGTTCGAGTCGCCGGGCACGCCCTCCGAACTCGCCGAGCGCGTCGATACCTCGGTCCAGAACCTCCACTATCACCTCTCGACGCTGGAGGAGGCAGGACTGATAGCGCCGGTCGATACCCGCTACTCCGAGAAGGGCAACGAGATGACGGTGTACGCGCCCGCCACCGACCCCCTCGTGCTGGTCGGCGACAGCGACGTCCGACCGCAGGTCCGCCACTCGCTGGCCGACGTCGTCGGAGGTCTCGGCATCCTCGGGGCCGCCAGCCTGCTGGTCCAGTGGGGCGTCGAGCGACTCGCCAGTCCGGCGGTCGGTCGGGGGAACGTGGTGGGACCGGCGAGTCCGACCGCCGACCCGACCACGGCGCGCGAGACGCTGGCGTGGGTCGTGTTCGACCTCGCGGAACCGGGCGTCGTCTTCTTCTGCGGTTGTCTGGTCGTCGTCGCCGTCGCGGCGTTCGTACTGAACCGGTAGCGAAAACTGGGGTTGGGCGTGGGCGACCGACCGGGTCAGTTCCGGAAGAGACCGAGGACGACGCCGATGCCGACGACCGCCAGCACGCCGCCGGCAGCTATCATCCCGACGCCGCCGAGGAACGGGTTCCCGGAGCCGCCAGTCTCGGACGCGTCCGCGTCGTCGCCCGCGACGGTTCCGAGCGTCGTCGGAGTAGTACTCGCGGACGCGCCGTCTCGACCGTCCGACTCGGTCGCCTCCTCGAAGACGACGACGGTCCCCACGGCCGCTACATCACCGCTGGCGTTCGGTCCGGCGAACAGTCTCACGTCGTACGAAGCGGGAGCGAGCGGCGAGTCGAGGGAAGTCTCGGCGCTCGTCTCGACAATGCGAGTCCCGCCGTCGTCCACGACGCCGAGCGTGGGCGCGTCGGTTCCCGCACGATTGGTGTGAAACAGCACTGTCGCGTGCCCGTCGCCGTCTCGGTCGGTGACGGTCCCGTTGACGACGTAGTTGACCTCCGGACCGCCGATTGAGATTGTGACGGTTTCGGCGCCCCCGAACAGCATTTTTATCGAGGCGGTTCGGTTCTGGCTCACTTCCGTAATGGCCTGTACGGCGGGTCCGTCGCTGGGGGCCATACGATTCCCGCCGTCCGAGTCCGTCCCGCCCGTTTCGCAACCGCCGGAACACGTCACCCGTCCGGGGGCCTCCGCCAGCACGGTCTCGTCCCGGTAGACCCTGATTTCGACGTCCTGTTCGCCCACGCCGCTCATGTCGAAGGTCGCGTCGAACGTCCCGCGGTCCGTGACCGTGGTCTGCTGGGACTTCAGGAACGTCTCTCCTTCGACGTTGAGGTGGAGTTCGGTTCCGGGTTCCAGACTCGTCTCTCCGCGAATCGTCTGATTCGGCGCGACGTCGAGGACCACTTCTCCGCCGTCGGTGACGATGGTGGTCCCGTTTCCATCGACCGGTCCGGTCGCTTCAGGCATCGGCGCGGTCGACGCGGCGTCTGGGACTGCGCCGGAGGAGAGTCGCTCCGCAGGCGGCAAGGCCGAGATAGTTCCCGACCCCACCGCGACGGTGCCGGACGTGGCTACGAGGAGCGAGACCACGGCGGCGGTCAGCAATCGCGCGCTTCGGCCCGTCATCGGTTCACCTCCGTCGGCCCGAGACGTGGCGTTCCGGAGGGCGGTCCGTCGTCGGTCGTCAGGTCAGTCGGGGACATACGCGTCGATAGACGAACCGGACCGAAAAAGCTGTCACGTTACCTTAATTTGGGATTTAACCCACGGCCACGGACGAGTCCGAAGACCGTTCAGGTCCCACCAACTTCGTCACGTACTTGTTCTGCCGGTCCTGATTCCCGGCCAATGGATTACCCCGAGTCCCGGAGGGCACTGGTCGAGGAGCGCCTCGAAGTCGTCCTCGACCGCGTCGAACCGACGGAACTCGCCGAGGAGGTCCGCCACGTCGCGCTGTCGGGGGGCAAGCGCGTCCGGCCGACCGTCACGGTGTTGTCGTGCGAGGCCGCCGGGGGTCAAGCCGACGACGCCGTGGACTTCGCTGTCGGGGTCGAACTCGTCCACGACGCCTCGCTCGTCATCGACGACATCATCGACCGCTCGGACACGCGACGCGGGAGCGCGAGCGCGTGGGCGGAGTACGGTTACTCTCCGGCTATCGTCGCCAGCGACGGACTCATCGGCGAAGCCTTCGAACTGTTCTCGCCCGACCCCCGAGCCATGGAGGCCGTCGCGGACGCGATGGTCGAACTCGGCGAGGGCGAGGCGACGGAGCTGGTCGCTCGACCCACGAACCGAGCGGAGTACATGGAACTGGCACGCCGGAAGACGGGAGCGCTGTTCCGCGCCGCGGCCGAGTTGGGCGCTATCGCGGCCGACGCCGACCCTGCCACCGTCGAGGCGTTCGGCGAGTACGCCGAGAAGGTCGGCGTGGCGTTCCAGATTCGCGACGACGTCCTCGACACCACCGCAGACGCCGACGACCTCGGCAAGCCCACCGGCCACGACGCCGAGATGGGTCGCCCGTCTATCGTCCGCGTGACCGACTTGGACGCCGACGAGGCGGCCGCGCTGGCCCATCAGAAATCCGAGGAGGCGCTGGCCGCGCTCGACCGTGCGGCCACGCCCGACCTCACCGCGACCGACTACCTCCGTGACCTCGCGGGGTTCGTCGTGACTCGCGAGCGCTGATTCCGTCTGAGAACGGGTCGCCTCACGACGGTCGGTCCGTGATTGTTCCTGCCGAAATAGCGGCCAGAGAGTCACCGCTAGCTCGGTTCGACTCGACCCGACTGCCGTGATTCGGCGATAGCGAACGCGAGCGTGCTCGTCAGTCCGAGCAGGGTCCCGGCGGTCAGCATCACCGCGAGGTAGGTCAGCGGAACCTCGTCGAGGAAGAAGGCGCTCACGGCGTGCAACACGACGGCGATGGCGAGGACGTAGAACGGCGCGTTGAGGTAGCGCCACCGGAAGCGGTCGGCCAGATACTCGTCGGTAATCTGGCCGAGACTCGTCGTGACTCCCGCGGCGGTGAACCACGTCACGGCCCCGTTGACGAGCGCCGCCAGCACTTTGAGCGGACTCATCGGACCGTTGGTCGTCGTCTCGACCGCCTTCAGCGTCTCGGCACCGCGGACGCCGCCGATGACCAGCAGGGCGGCCGCGACGACGTACGTGATGAGCGTGACCCGACCGGCGTAGAGGCTGTTTCTGGCCTTCTCGGCCGCGCGGTCGAGGACGCGCTCGACGCCGAGTCCCCGTCCGAGGACGTAGAGACCCAGCAGCCCCGAGGTGACGCCGAACACGGCCGCGCCGGGGAGACCGAACATGTCCGAGAGGATGGCCAGCGGATAGATGAGCAGCAGGATGCCCAGCGGGACGAGGATGGTCCCGCGGGTCTCGGGGTCGTCCAACACCTGCTTGATGGTGTAGTACATCGATTCGAGGTCCTGCGCCTGCCGGACGACCACGCGGCGCACGCCGTCGATGGGCACCCGCGAACGAATGACCGGAATCACGCTCTCGTCCTGCGCGCCGTCGGTGACGATGACCGCCTGAATCTCCTCGCTGGTCGAGAGACTGGCGAGTACCTCGTCCACCTCGTCGCCGACCGCTCGATTCGCGGCGATGTCGCCGCCGTCGGTGCCGGTGACGACCGCGACTTCGACGGTCTCGTCCTCGATTCGGTCCGCGAGGTGGACGCCCTCGAACATGACGTTCACGTCGCTGTCCTCGGGGTCAGCGGTCGCTAACGACACCGCGGCGGCTTCGACGTTGTCGCGGCCGATGACCGGCGTGTCGAAGTCGGTCTTGCGACCGAGGTCGTCGTCGAGGTCCACACACAGGACCAGCAGCATCATTCGGGGCTATGCGTCCGGGGTTTATCTCTTTTCGGGGACGGTCTCCGGGAGTCGGAACTCGGCGTCGGGTCCGGCGGTGACGCCGGTCGATACCGTGGGAAAAGCTATCATCAGCCGAGTCCGACCGTGACGGACGCATCCAGCGACGAGCAAACAGAAAGTTAATATGCCGACAGTTTGAGGTTGGGTTTAACAGGTTTTCGCTCAGCAATGCCCCACACAATCGCAGTCGCCCACTATCCGGAAGGTGCTGGTCACGCGACGCGCATGCTGGCCATCGCGAACGCAATCCGGGACAGCGGTGCCGAAGTGCTGATGGCTGGCGGCGGCGCTGGCACCGAGTTCGTGTCGCTCAACGGGTACGACGAGTTCGAACCGACGACCGTCGATTACATCGACACCTATCAGGGCGGGTCGCTCGGGAAGGTCCTGACGCAAAGCGTCCCTGCGAGCGCTCGCCGGGTGGCCGAGTACGTGGACTGGCTCGACGAGACGGAACCGGACGCGCTGGTCACGGACGACATGTTCGCCGCGATAGCCGCCTCCCGGACGGACGTACCGCTCTACGTCCTGAAACACGACGTTCCGGGGCTGTACCGCGACCCCGTCGAGCGGAGCGGGGCACGGTTCCACACCGTCTTCCAGTCGGCGGTGACCCGAGAGTTCTTCTACCCGGCCGTCTGGCCGCCCGCCGACATCGACCCCGACGGCGCGACGCGGATTCCGCCGGTCTCGCTGGAGGGCGACGACAGCGTACGAGACGCCGCCGACGTGGTGCTCGTGCCAAGCCACTACTCGGATTTCGACGGCGTCGCGGCGCGACTCGAACGCCGGGGTCACGACGTGCTGAACGTCGGCGGTGACGACTGGGAACCCGTCGCGTCGCTACTTCCACACATCAGGGACGCAGACGTGGTCGTCTGCTCGGGCTACTCCACCATCATGGACGCCGCAGTCGCCGGAACGCCCTGCGTCGTCTCCCCCGAGACCGACGAACAGGAGGCCGTCGCCGAGCAGTTGAGTGGGGCCGACGTCGAGGGATTCACCGTGGCCGACGACCCCCTCGACGTGCTGGACGCGGTGGAGTCGCCGCCCGCGGCGACCCCCTCGGACAACGGGGCCGACGTCGTCGCCGAGACGGTGGTCGAGGACCTCCGAGCGGAGTCGGCCGACGAGTCGTCCGCGTCGACCGAGGAACCGTCCGCATCGACCGACGACGGGCGGTCGGCGAACCGCGGACGCACGCCCGCGTTCGACGCCGGAAGCGGACTGTCGGTCGCCGTCCGGGCGCTGCTCGGCGTCGGCCTGTCGATGCGGAACGCCCGGTCCCGAATCGTCGGTCCGGCCGAACGCGCCGCGGCGGCCACGGTGAGCGCCGTTCTGCTGACGATACTGGTCGCCCAGCAGGTGGCGGCGCGGGGGACGTACACGGCCATCGAACACTCGCTCCCCACGTACGCGGGCAGCGTCTCCGGACTCTTCGTCGTCGCCGGAGCGACGCTCGTCGGACTGGCGGCGCTGGGTGCGGCCCTCGACGCCGGTCTGGTGCCGTCGGTGTTACTCGCCAGCGCCCCGGTCGTGGGATGGGCGGTCAACCACTGGGCGACGCCGCTCGTTCCGCACTACGCGCCGACGTTCCCCGTCGAGATGGCGCTGCTCTACGGCGGTGCGTTCGGCCTCCTTGGCTATCTGCTCGGCGTCCGCGCCCGGAAACTGCGCGGTACCCCTAGTTCGATTCCCGAACACGGGTGAGTCCGGGCGTCCACCCTCGTTTCGCACGCTTTTTGAGTCTCGGCCCGTTATCCGTACCTAACGAATGATTTCGAAGGGATGCGAACAGTGCGCCAAAGGAGGCAAGATGGTACTCTTCGTCTACGGGTACTGCGACCAGCGGGACTGTTTCTACTGCCCCCTCGGCGAGAACCGCAAGAACGTCACCGACGTGTACGCCAACGAGCGGAAGGTCGAGTCCGACGAGGACGTGATTCGGGAGGCCGAGCGCATGGACGCGCTGGGTACCTCCATCACCGGCGGTGAACCGCAGGAGGCCATGGAGAAGACGTGTCGGTACCTCTCGCTGCTGAAAGACGAGTTCGGCGAGGACCACCACACTCACCTCTACACCGGCATCACGGGCGGGCGCGAGAACATGCGCCGCCTCTCGGAGGCCGGACTCGACGAGATTCGGTTCCACCCGCCGCTGGACCTCTGGGGCGACATGCACGGCACGGAGTGGGAGGAGATTCTGTACATCGCCCGCGAGGAGGGTCTGACCCCTGCCTTCGAGATTCCCGGCATCCGGGCCGAAGAGGAGTTCCTCGAATTCCTCGACGAGGGCGCGGCCGAGTTCTGCAACGTCAACGAGTTCGAGATGAGCGACGGCAACTTCCGCCGGATGCAGGAGGAAGGCTACGAACTGCAGGACGGCCACATGAGCGCCGTCGAAGGGTCGAAAGAGATTCTGGAGACGATGGGCGACCACGAGCGCGTCTACTTCTGCACCTCCGTCTTCAAGGACGCCGCCCAGCACCGCAACCGGATGAAGCGCATGGCCCGGAACATCCGCCGGGAGTTCGACGACGTGACCGACGACGGGACGCTGGTCTACGGAAAGACGTGGGAACCCGAGCGCCGCCTCGAAGAACTCGGCGTGCCCGAGGAGTTCTACACCGTCAAGTCCGACCACGTCGAGTTGGCGTGGTGGCTCCTCGAAGAGATGGTCGAGGAGGGCGACGTGGAGGAGGGCGAAATCGTCGAGCAGTACCCGACCGTGGACGGGCAGGTCGTCGAGCGGACGCCGCTGGCGTGATTTCCTGCGGGCGAACGGCGTGAGCGAGTAGGTCGAACGACGACTTTTGGTCCAGCTTTTGCCAGCGAGCGTACGAGCGAAGCGAGTGAACGAGGCGGAACGCCGAGTTATCTACGTTTCGAGGACAGTATTTCGTCGTTGAAGACGTAAACGGAACGCTCCGACGACTGTAACAGTACGAACCGTCACCGGGTTGTTCACGTGGGTCGCCGAACCCGACAGACGATGGTAACGAAACGAACGGCGATAGTCGTCGCGGTACTGTTCACGGCGATAGTCAGCGCGGGGTGTTTCGGACCGGGAGAGGACGCGGCGACGACGACGGAGGAGGGGACCGAGACCACGCCCGCCGAGACGGTCGAGGCCGGGGGCGACCCCACCGCCCAACCCGCGCAGACGCCCACAGTCTTCGGAACGACGACCGTGCAAGAGACAGCGAACGAGACAGAAACAGACGGAAACGCGACGGTCGAAACGACTACGGAGGCTGTCGAGGCGTGAGACGCGAACGGTAAGCGTCGGTACGGAGTTGGATTCCGGTAAAGAGTTTAGACGCCGGTCGAGTACCGCAGAATCCCGGCGACGCCGCCGAACGCGGACTGCAACTGCTCGCCCTTCTCGAAGTCGGTCGAGATGAACTTCGTCTCGGTGCCCCGCTGTTCGGCGATGGTCATTAGATACTCGATGGCGTCCTCGCGCTCCTGAACCTCGGCCTCGGCACCGTTCTCGCAGGTGTGGGTCGGCGTGTCCTCCCGGCGGTCGATGAACTCGAACTCCTCCTTGTCGCCGCAGTCGTAGACCACCACGTCTTTGCGGAGGTCCTCGGACAGCAGGAGACGGTCCACGGACCCCATCACGAGGTTCTGACGAGTCGGCTCGAACCCGTAGGTGGCCTTGTTGCCGTCGTGGAGTTGTTTGAAGAACTCCTCCATCTCGTTCTTGTCCTTCATCACCTCGGCGTCGGCGAGGGCGTCCTCGGCGCTGTCCACGAGGTCGTAGAGGCCCGACTCGTCGGTGTAAGCCACGTCGAACTTGCCGAGGACTTGGTCCTGAAGTTCGTGGTGGAGGTAGTCGCCGTCGAGGAACTCGTCTTTGGTCGGCGAGGGACCGCCGACGAGGACGCCGTCGAGTTCGCCCCGCTTGGGGACGAACAGGTCGTTGGCCATCTCGGCGACCTCCTGATAGAAGTTGTCGATGGCTTCGAGGCGGAGGCGGGCGAAACGCTGGGCGGACTGACCACCTTTGCGCTGCTTGCCCGGCACCAGCGAGGAGGCCGACTTGACGGGTTCGACGCGCTTGCCCTTCAGCCACCCGACGTTGGCCTCGCGCCGGTCGAGGACGATGAGACCGTAGAGACCCTTGTCGGCCAGCATGTGTTCCAGCGGTTCGGTCAGGAACGCCGAGTCGCAGTGATAGCGGAACGACTGGATGGGTTCGGGCGGGTCCTCCAGCACCTTCGTGACCATCTCGGTCCGACCGCCGCCGGAGTCGATGGCACCGCTGAAGATGACCAGTCCGTTGTCCGGCGGATAGACGTCGTAGTAGCGCAGGCGGTCCTTGATGGAAGTCAGCGCGTCCTGCACGTTCGTCCGCGTCTGCTTCGACTTGATGTTAGAGGCTTCGCTGTGCTCCTGAGTGACGTGAGCGACCACGTCGCTGATTTGCTTGTCCGGCGGAATGTAGATAGTAACGAGTTGAGTCCCGGACCCTTCGTAGTCCCTGAGGTCCTCGATGACCTTCTGGAACTCGTACTTTTTCCTGTCGGACTGCTCGCCTTCCTGCTCGCTCATTACTTCGTTCTAGGCCCTCCAGAGGGTAAGTAACCTTTGACCTTACGGTCGCGCGCATGACGCTATCGCCCGGTCGATAGCGTCATGCGCGCGGCAGACGATACCCCGGTTCGACCGGCGAACGCGCCCGGACGTGTCGCCTCCGACGGACTAAATTTATATGCGTGACACGGTTCGGTTGGGACAACGAGTATCATGTCCGGCACGGTATACGCGATAGCGAGCGGCAAAGGAGGTGTCGGCAAGACGACGACGGCCATCAATCTCGGCGCGATGCTGGCCGACCGGGACCACTCGGTGGTCGTCGTGGACACCGACCTCGGGATGGCGAATCTCGCGGACTTCCTCGACTTCGAGATAGAGACGCCCACGCTCCACGAGGTGTTGGCGGGCGAGGCGGCCTTCGAGGACGCCATCTACCGAGCGCCCGGTGACATCGACGTGTTGCCGAGCGCGACGGACATCGAGGCGTTCGTCAAGTCCGACCCCGCCAACCTAGAGGCGGTCGTCGCCGACCTCCGCGAGAAGTACGACTACGTCCTGCTCGACACCGGAGCGGGCGTGAGCTACGACACGCTCGTCCCGCTGGCGCTCGCGGACGCCGTGCTGCTGGTCGCCACGCCCGACGTGGCCTCGGTCCGGGACACGGCCAAGACAGGCGAACTCGCCGAGCGCGTCGAGAGCGAGGTCCGAGGCGCGGTCCTGACCCAGCGCAGTAGCGACATCCTCAACGCCGACGATGTGGAGGAGACCCTCGGGACGGACGTTCTTGCCGTCGTCCCGCAGGACGAAGCGGTCCCGATGGGCATCGACGCCGGGCGTCCGCTCGCCGCGTTCGCACCCAACGCGCCCGCCGGGCAGGCCTACCGCGAACTGGCGGCGGTGCTGACGGGCGACGCCGACCCCGACCCCGAACTGGACCTCGCCGACGAAGGCGACGGCGAGGACGACCACGAATCGGCCGACGAGGACGGCACGTCCGAACCGACCGACGCGGACGACGAACTCGACGCAGACCCGTTCACCGGCGCGGAGTTAGCCGGAAACGTCCGCGACGCCATCGGCGAGGACGACGGGACGGAGAAACTCCTCGGCGGCGAACTGGCGAACGCGGCCGACGAGATTCGAGAGCAGACTGAGGCGGGGTCGGCGACGTCGCCGGACTCGGAGACCGAGCGCGGGAGGGAGACCCGCGCAGGCGAGAGCGGAGACGAGGACGCGAGCGCAGGCGAGGAGAACGACGGAGGCGGAACCGACAGCGCGAGCAAGGACGACCGCGCTGGCGAGGGCGGAAGCCGAGACGGAGACGCAAGCGGAGGCGAGGACGAGAGCGCGGCGTCGTTCGGCACGAACGAGGCCCGGAGCGTGGACGACCTCATCGACGAACACATCAGCGACGAGCGTCTCGCCGACTCGAACTCCCAGAGCGGAGACGCCGACCCGCTGGCACAGATGAGCGGCGACTCCTCGTCCGGCGGCGAGTCGGACACCGACTTCCTCGACGAGGACGACGACCCGCTCGCGGCCGAGGAGAGCGACGACGCCGAGGACGAGGACGACCCCTTCGCCGCCGAGGACGACCCGCTGGCCGCGGGGTCGTCGGCCGACCGGGCGGAGTCACCGACCGCGGCGGACGCGTCCGAACCGAAGTCGAACGAGTCGGCGTCGGCCACCGCGACGCCTGAGGAACTGGACGAGTCGGAATCCGGTCTCGGGGAGTCCGGCGGCCCGACGGCGGACGCGGTCCCGTTCGAGGAGAACGAACCTGCAGTCCCCGACGACCGCCGGGGCGAACGCGAGACGGGCGAACCCCCGCAGGGAGACGGCGAGTCCGACGAACGTGTCTCGAAGGGAGATAGTTCCGAGGACGACGAATCGAAAGAGAGCGACGGCGTTCTGGGCCGTCTCGGGTCGCTGTTCAAGTAGCACCGCCAACTTCTAAGGAGCTTCGCGGTCGCACGTATCACCATGGCAGACGATAGCTCGGTCTCGCTCTGGTGGGTCCTCCTGTTCGTGTTGCTGACGCTCGCAGTCGCCGCCGGGGCGGTCCTGTTCGTCGGCGGGAACCTCCTCGTCCCGCCGGAGTTCGTGGTGCCGGTCTGATTACATCGACCGGGGCGCGGCGACGCCCAGCACCTGCAGCGCGTTGCCGACCGCGTGCTTCGACGCCGCGACCAGTGCGAGGCGGGCGTCTCGCAGGTCGTCGTCCACGTCGTCGGCCAGCACCGGGCACTCGCGGTAGAACGTGTTGAACGTATCGGCGATTTCTCGGGTGTAGGTGGCGACTACGTGCGGTTCGAGGTCTTCCGCGGCCTCCTCGATGACCGCGGGGAAGCGCGCGACGACCGCCAGCAGTTCGCGCTCGGCCTCGGTCTCCAGCAGGGAGGCGTCGAAGCCCTCGGCGACCGGGGCGGTGCTAGCGGGGTCGATTCCGGCCTCTTCGAGAATCCCGCAACAGCGAGCGTGGACGTACTGGACGTAGGGCGCGCTCTGGGCCTCGAAGTCGAGCGCGCGGTCCCACTCGAAGGTGATGGCCTTCGTCGGTTGCTTGGAGACGATGTCGTACCGGACCGCGCCGATGCCGACCTGCTCGGCGATGCGCTCTACGTCCTCGTCGGTCAGGTCGTCGTCGCGGATGCGGTCGTCGAGTCGGGTCTCGACCTCCTCGCGGGCGCGGTCGATGGCCTCGTCGAGCAGGTCGTCGAGGTCGATTCCGGTGCCCGCGCGCGTGGACATCTTGCCCTCGGGGAGATTGACGTAGGAGTAGATGACCTGCCGGAGGTCGTCGGTGTCGTTGCCCAGCAGTTCGAGCGTCGCGTTCATCTGGCGGGCCTGTAGCTTGTGGTCCTCTCCGAGGACCGTCACGGCGCGGTCGTACTCGTCGAACTTCCACTCGTGGTGGGCGAGGTCCCGGGTCGCGTAGAGCGTGGTGCCGTCCGACCGGAGGAACACGAAGTTCTTCTCGATGCCGAACTCCTCCAAGTCGAGTTGCCACGCGTCTTCCTCGTAGACGGCCTCGTCGAGTTCCTTCAGGCGCGAGACCACGTCGTCGGCCGACCCGTCGCGGAGGAACCGGGTCTCCTTGACGAACTCGTCGAACTCGGCGGGCAGGCGGTCGAGCGTCTCGCGCATCCCGCCGAGGACGGTGTCCACGACCTCCTGCACGCGCTCGTAGGTCTCCTCGTCGCCGGACTCCAGCCCCTGCATGATGGCCTGAATCTCGTCTTCGGCCTCCTCGACTTCGTCGGGGTCGCCCTCCTCCAAGAACTCGTTACCTATCCGGTAGTAGCGCACGAGGTCGTAGTCGGCCTTGTCGCGCTCCGGGTCCGGCAGGTCGTCTTCCTCGAAGGTCTCGTAGGCCCACGTGAAGACGGCCATCTGGCGGCCCGCGTCGTTGACGTAGTAGTGGCGGTCCACGTCGTTGCCCGCGAACGCGAGGATGCGCGCCACGGCGTCGCCGACGATGGGGTTGCGCGCCCGCCCGACGTGGACCGGGCCGGTCGGGTTCGCGGAGGTGTGTTCGACCACGACCTCCTCGCCGGTCGGTTCGAGGCGGCCGAAGTCCTCGCGCTGGGCCGCCTCGGCGGTGCCCTCGTAGTAGGCGTCGCTCGGCGCGAAGTTGACGTACGGTCCCTGCGCGGCGGCGGCGGCGACGAGTTCTGACTCACTCGCGTCGATTGCGTCGGCGAGGTCGGCCGCGACCTTCGGCGGGGGTGCGCCGACTTCCCCGGCGAGTCGGAACGCCGCGCTGGAGGCCAGCACGGCGTCTACGCCCTCGGGCGGGTCCTCGACACCGAGGTCGTCGGTCGGGAGGTCGAGCGTGTCGAGTGCGGAGGTCAGAAGCGCCTCCACGTCGTCCCGGAACTGGAGATACATGTTACTCGTTGGTTTTCGACCGGCGGATAAATGGGTTTCTGAAGCGTGACAGTCGGTCCGCGCGGTCGGCCGGTCGGCACTCCGTTCCGTTCGTTACTCTCCGACGCCCTTCCGGGGCATCCCGGTCTCTCGGACGGCCCACCGAAGCGCATCGGCGAACCGGAGCGGCGAGTCGTAGCCGTCGGCGGAGTCGGCCGCGAGCGCCCGCGAGAG
Organism: Halorussus sp. MSC15.2; assembly: GCF_010747475.1. NCBI lineage: Archaea > Methanobacteriati > Methanobacteriota > Halobacteria > Halobacteriales > Haladaptataceae > Halorussus > Halorussus sp. MSC15.2. The sequence continues at coordinate 164,897 of NZ_VSLZ01000005.1, forward strand.
GACCGCGTCGAGTTCGTCGGGTCGGTCGGGGTCGGTCGCGGAGCCTCCGAGTAGGCCGGCGGCAAGCACCGCGAGACGGTCGCCGTCGGCGGTCTCCGGGTCGTCGTTCGGTTCCGTCGGCCGAACGGGTGACTCGGCGCGGCGCGCGGCAGCGAGTCGCCAACCGCTGACTCGAACCTCCCCGTCCGACAGCCAGAGGGTTCCGGGGCCGAGTGCGCCGTGCGTGACGCCGGCGCGGTGAGCGCGGTGAACCGTCTCGGCCGCATCGGCGAGCGCGTGGGCGAGGTCGGCAGTCGGCAGGTCCTCGGCGCGGTCGGCGAGGGATGCGTCTGCTGGGTCGGTGGCGACCCACGGCGACGGTTCGGTACCCCACGTACGGACGGCGAGGACGCCCCGAACGTCGAGGTCTGCCCACTTTTCGACGGCCGCCTCGAAGGCGTCGTCCGCTATCGCGTCGGGGGTGACTCGCGTCAGCGCGACGCGGTCGCCCGCCGGGTTCCGGGCCTCGAAGACCTCTGCGGAGTCGGACCCGGCGAGGCGGTCGCCGAGTTCGAAGTCCGCGATTTCGGTCGGGGTCGCCGAGTCGCCGCGGGCGTCGTAGTCGGGGTCGCGACGGCGATACGCTCGCGCGAGGACCGCCGCACCGACGAGACCGCCGACCGCGAGAGCGACGGGCGAGGTGGCGGTCCGGTAAGCGTCGTAGAGCGGCGTCGAATCGGGCGACGAGAGGGCGTAGATGGTGCCCGACCCGGTGACGAAGTAGACCCCGTCGTCGGTGACCTGCGGCAACCACCGCGAGCGGCCGGGATGGTCGAACCGCCACCGGAGACGGCCGCGTTTCGCGTCCAGTCCGTAGACGGCCTCCGCCTCACTGTCTACGACGACTGTCCCGTCGGTGACGCCGACGACGGACGCTCGGGCGTCCGCGTCCGTCGAGAAGCGCCATCGTCCGGTTCCGTCGGCGGTCGAGACAGCGTGGACGCCGCCGCGCGTACCGAAGTACGCGGTCCGGTCGTCGATTCGGGGCCAACCGACAACCGGGCCGCCCGCGTCGTATCGCCAGCGTTCGGTCCCGCCGGCGGTCGAAATCGCGCGGAGTCGCCGACCGTCGCCGAGGTACGCCGTGTCCTCCAGAACGACCCCGGGAAACCCCCTCTCGTCCGCGTCGGCGTCGAATCGCCACCGGAGCGCCCCGTCGTCGCAGTCGAACCCGTACAGTCGCCCGGTCTCGTAGCCCCACGCGAGCACGACGTCGTCGGTCACGCCGGCGACCGAAAACCGCGGCGTACCGTCGGCAGAGCGGTCGGCGTGCCAGCGGACGCTCCCGTCCGTGGCGGAGAGCGCGTACAGATGACCGTGCGTCGTCCCGGCATAGAGGGTGTCACCGTCGAGGTGGGGGTTGAACCAGAGCGAGTCGTCCGGTCGGAATCGCCATCGCTCGTGTCCGTCCGACGCCGCGACCGCCGCGATACCGTCTTCGTGAACGAAGACCGTCTCGGGAGTCACGAGCGAGACGTCCACGTATCTCTCGGCGACGCCGCTCTCGCCAGCGTACCGCCACCGGGTGTGACCGTCTTCGGCGTCGAGCGCCTGGATTCCCGCCCTGCCTTCGGCGTAGACCACGCCCGTTCCGGGGTGTATCTCGACCGGATGGTCCGCACCGTCCCTCGCTATCCGGCGACGCCACCGCTCGCGTCCGTCGGTCGAGAATCCGCGCACGCCGGTCTCGGTCGTGAGGTAGACCGCGTCGTCGGCCGCCGACCCGCGAAGTAACGGCTCCTCGGTCTCGGTATCGACGGACCACTCGACTTCGGGCGTCGGCGCGAACGGATGGTCGGGCACGGCGTCGGTCGCGTTCCCGAGAGAGACGTTGCCGAGACTCGCCCGACGGTCCGTGACGACCGACGGCGCGACGCCTCCCGGACCGGCGACCGTGAGAAACTCCCGTCTACTCGGCGACCAGTTCATGGTCTCGTTCGTTCAGTCGTCTCAGCGTTTCCACATGTATCTTTCTCCGGACGCTACCTGCGGACCGTCAGGTCTCACGCCTCGGCGCGGCGTACTCGACCGTCACGCGGGAACCAAGGCGCAACGCGAACGCGGAAGCGGAGAAAGAGCGTCGGCCGAGGTCGTCAGTCGGCGTCCGAACCGAAGACCTTCGGCATCGTGACCGTCGTGTGCTGGGACAGGCCGTAGGCGGCCGCGATGAGTGCGAAGACGCCCGCGGCGAGCAGCGGCGGCGGCGAGACGCCGTAGCCGCTGGCGAGGAACAGGCCGGTCGCCACGGTCCCGCAGAGGACGGCGTACGGAATCTGGGTGTTCACGTGGTCCACGTGGTCGGCCCCGGCGAACATCGACGACAGCACCGTCGTGTCGCTGATGGGCGAGCAGTGGTCGCCGAACAGCGACCCGGTGAGAATCGCGCCGATAGCGCCCGGGAGCGGTGCGCCGAGGTTGAACGCGAGGGGCACGGCCACGGGGAACATGATGCCCATCGTCCCCCACGAAGTGCCGATACTGAACGAGATGATGGCCGCGGCGAGGAAGACGACCGCGGGGAGGAGTTCGGCGGTGATGACGCCCTCCGCCACCGAGACGACGTAGGGACCGACGCCGAGCGCCTCGCTGACCGACCCGATGGTCCACGCCAGCGAGAGGACGGCGACCGGGAACATCACCATCTTGAACCCCTCGAAGATGGAGTCGCTGATGTCTTCGAGTTCGACGCGAGCGTGACCGACGAGGATGGCCAACAGGAGGGCGCAGGCCGAGAAGACGCCCCAGAGGATGGCGTCGGCCGTCGCGGCGTCCTTCAGCGCTTCGACCGGCGCGACGCCCGGCCATCCGCCGGAGGTGAGGAGTCCGAGACCCGTGACGGTCACGAGCGCGACGATGGGGGCCGCGAAGTACCACCAGCGCGAATCGACGTGGTCGGGCGTGACGATGTCCTCCTCGCGGGTCTCCAGCAGCGGGTCGGCGTCGTCGCGGAGGACCTTCCCCGTCTCCTTCGCGCGCTTCTCCGCGCGCTTCATCGGGCCGAAGTTCCACCCGGTGATGACGACGATGAACACGAGCGCCACCGCGAGCAGACTGTAGAATCTGAACGGGATGCTCTGGAGGAACACCACGAACGCGCTCCGTTCGATGCCGAGCGCCGAGAACTGCTCCTTGATGAGGCCGACCTCGAAGCCGACCCACGTCGAGACGACGGCGACGCTGACGACCGGCGAGGTGGTGGAGTCGAGCAGGTACGCGAGTTTCTCGCGGCTGATGTCGAACTTGTCGGTGATGGGCCGCATCACGGACCCGGTAATCATCGTACTCGCGTACGAGTCCACGAAGATGAGCATCCCGAGGATGCTCGTCCCGAGTTCCGCCTGTCGGCGGGTCCGAATCCCCGAGATGATGCGGTCTGCGAGGGCCTTCATGCCCCCGGAGAGGAATATCATCCCGAGCATCGCGCCCGAGAGGAACGTGAACAACAGGAGTTTGCTGTTGAACGATGCGGTGATGTTGTCGATGACCAACTGGAGGGAGTGGGCCGCCCCGACGACCGGATTCCACCCCATCAGGATGGTCGCACCTATCCAGATGCCCGCGAACAGCGAGAGCAACACCTGTCTGCTCACCAGCGTCAGCACGATGGCGAGGAGTGCCGGGAGCAGACTGATGATACCGTACGTTTCAGATGCCATTACGGTCGGGGACTTTTTAGAGCGGTGGGTTAAATCTTGTCCAATTATCCGGGCAGAAATAGTGTTATCTATCCACCATTTTCGTGTTTTCTGTAGTATAGTTCTAGTTCGAGGTGGGCCGCAAGACGTTCGAATCGGTCCCGAAGAGATGCGACCCGGCGGGACCACCGGAGGGAAGAACGTTTTAGCCTCGGCCCACATCCCTCTCACAATGAGCGAATCGGACACCGTCGAGGAGACCTCGACGAGCAATCGAGACTCCCAGAGTTCGGACGACGGTCCCAAACAGGTGGACTCCCCGGACTACCACAGCGAGAACCACACCGCCGCCCAGACCTGCGGATGGACCGCCAACGCCCTGCGCGGAGAGGGCAAGTGCTACAAGAACATCTTCTACGGTATCGAGTCCCACAGGTGCATCCAGATGACGCCCGTGGTCAAGTGCAACGAGCGGTGCGTCTTCTGCTGGCGGGACCACGCCGGTCACGCCTACGAACTCGGGGACGTCGAGTGGGACGACCCGGAGGCGGTCGTGGACGCCAGCATCGACCTCCAGAAGAAACTCCTCTCGGGATTCGGCGGCAACGACGAGGTGCCCCGCGAGCGATTCGAGGAGAGCATGGAACCCCGCCACGTCGCAATCAGCCTCGACGGCGAACCGACGCTCTACCCCTATCTGCCCGAACTCATCGAGGCGTTCCACGACCGCGACATCACCACGTTCCTCGTGAGCAACGGGACCCGGCCCGAGGTCATCCGGGAGTGCGACCCGACGCAACTCTACGTCAGCGTGGACGCCCCCGAGCGCCACACCTTCGACGAGGTGGTGAAGGCGATGGAGGACGACGCGTGGGAGAAGTTGGTCGAGACGATGGACGTGCTGGCCGAGAAAGACGAGACCCGGACCGTCCTCCGGACCACGCTGGTCGGCGGGGAGAACGTCCGCCACCCCGACTGGTACGCCGGGTTCTATCGACGCGCCGACCCCGACTTCGTGGAACTCAAGTCCTACATGCACGTCGGCGAGTCGCGTGACCGAGTGGCCAGAGAGTCGATGCTCGACCACGAGGACGTGATGGCGTTCGCCGAGCAGATTCAGGAGCACATGCCCGACCACGAGTACCTGAAGGAGGTGCCCGTCTCGCGGGTGGCCCTGCTGTCGAAGACCGACGACACGTGGGTGCCGAAGTTGAAGAAGGACAGCGATTTCTGGGCACGGGACGCCGTGAGCGGGGACTGATTAGGGTTCGGTAGTTTTCTTCTCGTCACGGTCCTTCGATTTCTTGATTAGGCGATACTGGTTCTGCGAGGTCGTAAAGTCGATTTCAGTTTGTTCGCCCTCTGCCTGATTAGCGACTTCATACAGTGCCTCCGCCATCTCCACCAACTCCGATATATTGTCACCGTCGTGTTTTTTGCTCCGGATATAGGTTTTTAGCGGCGAGCTATCGGATTCATCTCCCGAAAGGGCCTCGGAAACTGCTTTGGGGAGTTGCGGACGTGGTGCGTTCTCGTGACGCTCAATCTTCTCGGACTTTCGGGTATTTTTGTACAGTGCTCGGGCTACAGGGACACCTCGGAGGTAGTTGTACTCGTGGAGAACCTCCACACCGTGTTCGGTCAACCCGTAGAACTTCGAAGGAAGGTCCCGCTTGTTGTCGCTTGGTTCGTGGTGGTACACGTCTAGAATCCCTGCCTCGACGAGATTATCGAGTTGGTCGCCGATAGCCGCCTTGCTCTTCGGAATCATATAATCTAACTCGTCGAGCGACGGGAGATGTTCCGGGTGGCCGAGGACGTACTGAACGATGAGGTGGCGCGTCTCTTGCGAGAGGAGGTCGAAGATACGCCGTTGCTCCTCGAACGGCCCGGACTGATTAGCCGACGAGCTATCGCTCATGCAACACACTTCGAAGGGATAGTGAATAATACTTTGGGTCAACCAATTTGGTTTTCCGTAAGATAGCCAAACTAGTTGGAAAAGTATAAACAGATGCGGTACGGGACTTAATCCGATGGCGGACCCTTCGGTACCACCGAACACAGACGAAATCGAGGCCGCCGTAGACCAAGCCCTCCACGGCCTCGAACTAGAACCGCACGAGACTGCGGATATTCTCGGGTTCGCAAACGAGGAACTCCCGCACTTGCAGACGCCGGAAACGTCCTATTTCGTCCTCGGAAGCTACAAGAAACCGTACATCCGTCGTCTCCGGAGAGTCGAGAACGAACTCAACAAGCGACTGAGTGCGTACGCCTTCGTGATGGGTGACCTCCGAGAAATCGGACTCGACCGACTCCCCGAGTTCCGAATACGATTCCACTTGTTGGCGGCGTACGCGGACTACGTCGTCGGTGTGTATGAACAGGACGCCGGAGGTGAAGTGACGGAGTTAGGAAAGATTAGCGAGACACCCTACTTCGGCAAGTCGTACGTCCTTCCGCGAGACTACCGCTGGATGACCGGTGAGAACTTCGACGGGAAAGCAGATGTCGTCGCCGCCGCGATGGACATCTACTACAACGACGACCTCACAGACGACGAGAAGGAGGAGAAACTGGGGTCCTTGGCCGCGGAAGCGCAGGAGCACGGAATCGACGTTACGAAGGAAAATCTCACTACCGCGGTCACCGAACGCGGAGACGACAACACCGTGTCGTACAGTTGGGTTCACCTCAACGAGTTTCGACTTTTCGAACTACACAATAGGTGTCAACCGTGGGTAGAGGAATCTGAACTACGCGATTCGGTGGACATCGTTCCTACCCCCGGTCGCCATCCTGAATGGGAAGAGTAGCTTCCCTCTCCGCTACGAATCAGAGTCGCTCCAGTTCCTCCTCGGTCTCCTCGCTCTCGACGTTCCCCGTGTTCTTCGTCTCGGTCGGTTCGAAGAGCAGTACCTCGGCTTCCCCGTCGTCCGCGACCGGCCGGTGTTCGACGCCCGCCGGAACGACCAGCATCTCGCCCTCGTCGAGGGTCACGTCCTCGTCGTCTCGAAGTTCGATGCGCAGTCGCCCGTCCCGGACCAGAAAGAGTTCGTCGGCGTCGTCGTGGCGGTGCCAGACGAACTCGCCCTCCAACTTGGCGAGTTTGACCGCCTGTCCGTTGAGTTCGGCCGCGAGGCGGGGCGACCACGTCTCGTCGAACGAGTCGAAGCCAGCGTCGAGGTTCACCTTCTCCATGCTCGTGCAGTGGAGTCCCAATCGAGAAAGGCCTGTGGTCGCCGTCGAGCGTGGGCGCGCTGAACTCAGTGGTTGCGGTCCTAGTTTCCGGTTACGATGGACGCGACCTTCTCGCGGTCGAACAACTGCTCACCCTCGGGAATCTCGGGATAGTGGTCGCCGTCTTCGTAGGTGGGCCACTCGCCGAACAGGTCGGGGTAGAGCTGTTTGGCGGTCATCTCTATCTGGAACAGGTTCATGATGGGACCCTGATACCGCATCCCGGAGGCGTACACGCGGTCGTTCTTCACCGCCGTGAGTTGGCTCCCGACCGGGTGGTCCTCCAGCGAGGCGCGCGTGTCGGCCATGCTGTAGTTCGGCGTCGCGCCCCAGAGGTGGAGAATCACGTCGGGGTCGGCCTCCAGCATGGTCTCGTAATCGACGGTCCCCCAGAGGTCGCTCCAGTCCTGTTCCGCGAACGCGTCGTTCGCGCCAAGCGGTCGGGTGTCGGCCAGCCAGTAGCCCGGCTTGTTGAGGTGGTACGTGTAGAACGACTCGCCGTCGCCCGCGAGCGTGGCGCGCACGGCCGTCGGTCGCTCGTCCTCCGGCGGGAGTCGCTCCTGAACGGAGGAGACGAGAGTATCGTGGACCGCGGCCAGCGCCTCGTAGCGCTCGCGCTCTCTGAACACCTCGGCGACCTTCCCGAAGAGTTGCCAGAGGTCGTAGTACTCGTAGTTCTGGTAGCCGTCCGGCGGCGAAGCCCGCGTTCCGCTGTAGAAGTTGCCGAACCACGGGGCGACCTGCGAGTCGATGTCCTCGGTGTCCGACTCGTCCCAGTTGTCCTGCGTCGAGACCCACGCGGGGTCGGCGAGGTGAACGTCGCTGTCGAGTTCGAAGAGGAGTTCCTTCGTGAGTCCACCGTTCAGCGGGTCCGAGAGTTCCTTCCAGTCGAACGAGACGCCGTCGAGGTGGTGGTAGTAGTGGTTCATCGTGGTCCCGGACATCTTCGGGACGTACACCGAGTTCACCGCGTCGCCGCGACCCAGCGCGACGGCCATGTCGGCGTACTGCGGGAACACCGTGAAGACGTTCTCGGGAACGGTATCGAACTCGACCGTCCCCACCGGCGACATCGATACCGAGTACGACTCCGCGGCCGTCGTCGTCTCGGATTCCGACTCCGTCTGTCGCTGGGTTTCCGTCTCGGATTGCGTCTCTGTCTCGTCCGGGGACGACCCACCCTCGCCGGTACAACCGGCGAGCAACCCGCCGAGCGCGACGCTCGTTCCGGCCGCGATGAAGCGCCGCCGCGCCGAACTAACCTGCGAACAACCGACCTGCGAATCACGAGCCATGGTTTTTGGCTCACCTAAACCGTAATAGTGATTTCGGATTTTAGGCGGGCCTAAAGGACGGCTATGTAGTCGGATGAGGACTTCGAACCGGCGTTCGTCGGCCGCGGGCGCTCGCCGTTCCAATTGTGGGAACCGTACCGCATCCGTTATCCTTAAATTGCGAGCGGCCGGAGTGACGACCATGTCAGCGACACGGCCGCGCGCAGTCGGGTACGACGAACTCGCGGCGCTCAAACTTCTCGCACTCGACGGCGGACTGGACGGGGACGTCAAGGTCTCGTGTTCCGGTCTCGCGGACCGCCTCGACGCCTCCAACCAGACCGCCTCTCGGCGACTCCAGCAACTCGACGACGCCGGACTCGTGGAGCGCGAGATGGTCAGCGACGGCCAGTGGATTTCGATTACCGAGGACGGCAAGTGGGCGCTCAAGCGCGAGTACGAGGACTACCGGCGCATCTTCGAGACGCCCGCGGGCATCGACCTGACGGGCACCGTCACCAGCGGGATGGGCGAGGGACGCCACTACATCTCCCTGCCGGGGTACATGGAGCAGTTCGAGGACCGACTGGGTTACGAACCGTTCCTCGGCACGCTCAACGTCGAACTCACCGACGAGAGCATCCGCGCTCGGTCGGCGATGGAGGCGCTGGAACCCGTCCACATCGATGGATGGGAGGACGACGACCGCACCTACGGTCCGGCGGTCTGCTACCCCGCCGTGGTCGAGACCCAAGATGGCGAGGTGTACGAGCAGGCTCACACCATCGCTCCCGAGCGTACCCACCACGACGAGGACCAGTTAGAGGTCATCGCGCCCGAGAAACTCCGCGAGGAACTGGGACTCGAAGACGGCGACCACGTCACCGTCCACGTCGAGGAGACAGCATGAAACAGGCCGTCGTCGGCGTCGAGGCCGCGATAGAAGCCTTCCGCGAGGGGTCGCCGGTTCTCGTCCACGACGCCGCCGACCGCGAGGGCGAGACCGACCTCGTCTACCCGGCGGGCGCGGTCACCCCGGAGGCCGTCGCGCGGATGCGAAACGACGCCGGGGGACTCATCTGCGTCGCACTCTCGAACGAAGTGGCCGAGGCGTTCGGTCTCCCGTTCTTGGAGGAGGCGCTGGACCACCCCGCGAGCACGGACCACGACCTCGGCTACGACGAGCGGTCGTCGTTCTCGCTCCCGGTGAACCACCGCGACACCTTCACGGGCATCACCGACGAGGACCGCGCGAAGACGATTACCGAACTCGCGGCGGCCGCGAGCGACCCCGACGCCACGGCGTTCGCCGACGAGTTCCGCGCGCCGGGCCACGTCCACCTCCTTCGGGCCGCCCCGAACCTGCTGGCCGACCGCGAGGGCCACACCGAACTCGGCATCGCGCTGGCCGAGGCCGCGGGTCTAGCGCCGGCGGTCGTGGTCTGCGAGATGCTGGACGAGGAGACCGGCGGGGCGCTCGCGCCCGCGGACGCGAAGGCCTACGCCGAGCGCCACGGACTCGCGTACGTGGAAGGCTCCGACATCATCGACCGACTCGGGTAGCTTCCTCGGGTCACCGACTCTGGTAGATTCGACTCTTACTCTCGGTACTTGGGCGCGGACTCCGGACGGAGCGCTCGCTGGCGGCGAATCGAGTTGTTGCGCAGCAGCGCCCAGACGAGCAGCACGTCGACGACGAGCACGAGCGTAGCGATGCTGACCGCCAACCGAGCGGGGTAGACGCTCGAAGCGCGGACCGCCGCCCCGGTGGTCGCGACGACCAGCACGAGGGCGGTTATCCACTCCGACGGTCGGACGTGCGAGGGGAGACCGAACACGCGCGGCGGCTTTCGAGGCCACCTATTTATCGGCGTCGAACGCCGGTCACGGACTATCGACTCAGCGGCCACTTCGGTCGGCGACCTGTCCGGACTCGGCCGCGCTCCGCTCGCGGTCGGGGAGCGCGAACCCGACGCCGCCGAACGCGAGCGCCAGACCGACGTGAAGCCAGAGGTCCGCGAAGTCGGCGTTCAACAGTTGCGCGGCCACTTCGGGTGCGACGAGTTGGAAGATGACCAGCAGACCGTAGACGATACCCGCGGTCTTGTTGAACTCGTCGGCGTACACGCCGTTCGCGTACAGACCAGCCACGATGGCCAGCGCCCCCGTCAGCAGGTGGAAGACGTTGTGGAACGGGTTGACGCCGAAGACGAGCAGTTGCCCGCCCGAGGCGAATCCGACGATACCCATGACGAGTAGTACGCCCCCGAGGACCACCGTCACGGAAATCTGGGTCCCGCCGGGGATTCGGTCGTCGTCGGCCAAATCTGAGTTCGCCATGCGCCCGATTCGCTTCGCGGCCTGAAGTGGCTTTTCGCCACGTCTCGGGTCGCTGGCGCTTCCGTTTCCGCCGACTCAGCTCGGTATACGAGCGCGCGAAAAGGAAGTGCGAGGTACGAAGAGTGGTCGGCGGTCAGGAGTCGCCTTCGGTCCCGGCGACCATCCCGGCGACGTTGCCGACGTTCATCGCCACCGCCAGCACCGCCGCGATGACGAACACGATGAACGACGAGATGGCGTTCATCTTCGGTGCAGTCCCGTACTTTATCATCGAGTACATCGACGTGGTCAGCACGTCCATCGTCCCCTTCACGAAGTAGACGCGGATGAAGTCCTCGAACGACCGAATCCACGCGAACAGGAACCCCGCACCGATGGCGGGCGCGACGATAGGGAGCGTGATATCGCGGAACACCGTCATCGGGTCGGCCCCGAGGTCCCGCGCCGCCTCCTCCAGCGACTCGTCGAACGTGTAGAGCCGCGACGTGACCATCAGCAGGACGAACGGGAACCCGTAGACGCTGTGGGTCAGCACCACGGTCAGGAACCCGGGAGTCATCCCGAGCAGCGTCCGGAAGTAGATGAGCAGCGCGATGCCCATCACCACGCCCGGAATCACCATCGGCAGGATACCGAACGTCCGGTAGAGTTCCTTGAACGGGAAGTCGTACCGGGCCAGCGCGAAACTCGCCAGCACGCCGAGCACCGTGGCGATACACGCCGAGATGGTGGCTATCTGGATGCTGTTCCAGAGCGCGAACATCAGCGTCTCGTCCGCGAACGTCGCGGCGTAGTGGGCCAGCGTGAACCCTTCGAACGGGAAGAACGTGCTGGCGTTGACCGCGAACGAGAGGAACATCATCACGAGCAGCGGAATCCAGAGGAACACCAGCAGCGCGCCCGCGACCAACCAGAGGCTACGGTTCAGCAGCCACTCCTTGCGCTCGTGGTCCAGCAGGCGCGACGGCGACGTGGACTCTCTGGCGTCCTCGGTCGAGGTGCCGGTTTCGGTCGCCATCTCAGGCACCTCCGAGGTCCTCGATGCTGACGTACCGGAACGAGAGCACGAACGCGACCACGATGCTCAGGACGATGAACATCGACGCCGCGCTCCCGAATCCGATGGCGTACAGCGAGTTGATTCGACTCTCGATGAGTTGGCCGACCATCAGCACCTTCCCCTGACCGAGGAATCGCGGCGTGATGAACGCGCCCAGCGCGGGCACGAACACGAACAGACTCCCGCTTATCATACCGGGCAGGACGAGCGGGAGGATGACGTCCTTCAGCGCCTCGGACCGACTCGCACCGAGGTCCCGCGCGGCCTCGACCAACGAGAAGTCCAGCCCTTCGAGGCTGGCGTACAGCGACAGCAGCATGTACGGGAAGTACGCGTGGGTCAGGCCGACGACGATGGCCGGGATACCGTAGTTGAGCAGGCCAACCGGTTCGCTCGCCAGTCCGATACGCATCAGCGCGCTGTTGAGGACGCCGTTCTGCCCGAACATGAGGTACCACGAGTACGCCCGCACGAGGTACATCGTGAAGAACGGCAGTAACACGAGGAAGATGACGACCTTGAACGTCGTGCCGCCGCGCCGCGCGAGCAGGTACGCCAGCGGGAACGCCAGCACCAGACAGAGGACCGTCGTCACCGCCGCGATGGCGTACGACAGGAACAGCGACTTGAAGAACGAACTGTTCCAGAACGCGCCGTCGCCGGTCCCCAGTTGGGCGTAGTTGTCCAGCGTCGGTTGCCACACTATCTGGTAGGCGTCGTTGACGTTCAGGAAGCTAACCGTCACCATGAACGTGAGCGGTGCGAGCAGTAGCAGCGCCAGCCAGATTAGCCCCGGACCCGCGGTTATCGACAGTCGCGTTCCCGGTGACGAGAACGCACTGACGAACCGCTCACGGCGCGTCTCCGACCGACGAGGTGAGTCTACAGACATAAGAGCCAGAGCCGATTACGCGGTCTTGATTTCCTCCCACGCCTTAATCCAAGCATCCTCGTTCTCGACGGCCTTGAACGGAATCATCTCTTGGAGGCGCGAGGGGTCGACCGCACCGTACATCTCGTTCTCCTCGTCGCTGAGGTGGTTCTGGGTGTTGGGGTTGACGCTGGGCGAGTAGCCGACCTTCGCGAGTTTCGCGCCGAGTTCGGGAGCGATGAACTCGTTGACGACCTTCCACGCCGTCTCCTTGTTCTGGGACTCCTTCGAGACGACGGCCGACTCGAACCACGCCAGCGACCCCTCCTTCGGGGCGGCCATCTCGGGCCAGTCGTTGCCGTTGTCCCACATCTCGACGATTTCGTTCCGGCCGGACTGGCCGATGACGAAGTTACCCTGCTTGAGCGACTTGATGTAGGTCGGGTCGGCCGCGACGTAGCCCTGCAGCAGGGGCTTCTGGTCTATCATCGTCTGCTTGACCTCGGAAATCTGGTCCTCCGAGAGCGTAATCTTGTCACCCTCGAACGCGTCGCGGTGACCCAGATAGAGCGCCGCGGCGCTCATCGCCTTGAAGTGGTTGTCGTACATGACGATGTTGCCCTCGTACTCGTCGGAGAACAGTTTCGCGTAGGTGGGTTCGTGGTCGTCCACTTTCCGAGAGTCGTAGGAGTAGCCGTACCAACCGAACCGAATCGGGACGCCGTACATGTTCCCGCCGTCCGTGAACTGGTTGTCGGCGAATCCCTTGAACACGTCGTAGGTGTCGCTGTAGTTCGAGACCACGTCCTCGGGCACCGAGTCCACGAGACCGGCGTCCATCATCTTCGGGACGTAGTTGTTGTTGGGAACCGCGATGTCGTACTGCGAGTTCTGACCCGAGTTCCACGACGAGAACATCTTCGACGAGGAGGTCGATTTCGTGAACTTGACCTCGACGTCGAGACGGCTCTCGATGTCCTTCTTGAGGTCGGCGTACTCCTCCCACGTCAGGATGTTGATGGTGGTCGTTCCGCCGCTCCCGCCGCCGAAGCCACCGACACACCCCGCAGTCAGGCCGAGGGCACCGGCGGCACCCGTCGCCTTGAGGAACGTCCGGCGGTCGTTACCGCGTCCGTTCGCCGTCTCCGATTCGTCGCCACTATCGTCCCAGCTCTTGGGCATGTCATGACACCTCAAAGAGCCGCGCCTTAGTTCTTACTCCACGTAATCATATAGATTACTGACAGTACGGCGGGTTTTTGAACCAAATAGCAAAATTCCACCGACCAGTTGTAGAGTATTTACGATGACTGCCGAGTGTTCCGAAACAGTTTATGCACAGTAGTGTGCTACGATGCCGTATGACAACAGGTGTCGATGAGCTGATAGCCCTCGACGGCGTCCGCAAGGAGTTCGGCGACGTGACTGCCGTCGAAGAGGTCAATCTGTCGGTGAACGAGGGTGAGTTCTTCTCGCTGGTCGGACCGTCCGGTTGCGGCAAGACCACCACGCTCCGGATGATAAGCGGGTTCGAGACGCCGACCAGAGGGTCGGTCCACATCGACGGCCGGGACATGGCGGGCGTGCCGCCGGACGCCCGGGACACCAACCTCGTCTTCCAGCACCATTCGCTGTTCCCGCACATGTCCGTCGGCGATAACGTCGCCTACGGTCTGGAGAAGTCCGGCGTCGAGCAGTCCGAACGCGAGCGGTACGTCACGGAGTACCTCGAACTCGTGGACCTCGACGGCTACGAGGACCGGAATCCCGACGACCTCTCGGGCGGTCAGCAACAGCGCGTCGCGCTGGCGCGGGCGCTCGTCAACGAACCCAGCGTCCTGCTGTTCGACGAACCGCTGTCGAGCCTCGACCGGAAACTCCGCAAGCAGATGCAGGTCGAGTTGCGCGAGATTCACGAGAAGACGCAGGGGGCGTTCTTCTACGTCACCCACGACCAAGAGGTCGCCATGACCCTCTCGGACCGCCTCGCCGTGATGAACGAGGGACGCATCGAACAGGTCGGCACGCCCGAAGAGATATACCGGGAACCCGCCAGCGAGTTCGTGGCGGACTTCATCGGAGATACCAACCTGCTCGACGGCCGCGCGACGAAAGAGAACGGTCGAACCACGGTCGAAGTCGGCGGCGAAGACGGCTTCTCGTTCACTCCCACTCAGAGCGTGGGCGACGGCGACGTGACCGTCTCCATCCGACCGGAGGACTTCCGACTCGCGGAGAACGGCGACGCGACCTTCGAGGCCGAAATCGTCGAACGGTACTTCCAAGGCGACCAGACCAACTACGTCGTGGACGCGGGTGCGGACGGTCTCTCGGACGTGCAGGTCGTCATGCAGGGTCGCGACAGTCCCGTTTCGCGGGGCGAGCGCGCGGGGTTCGCCGTCGCCGCGGATGCCCCGGTCGTCTTCGAGAAGTAGCGAGCGTCGCGTTCGCGGTCAGTACATCTCCGTTTTCGAGTACGAGTCACCGTCTCGACCCGAGTAATCGTCCGTGACGAACCGTGAACACTCTTAAAGGAGGCCTCCGAACGTCTGCACGTATGAGCTTCGACGAGATGGACGTGGACACGATTTGGATGGACGGCGAGTTCGTCGATTGGGACGAGGCACAAATCCACGTCCTCACGCACGGCCTGCACTACGGCAGCGGCGTGTTCGAGGGCGTCCGTTGTTACGACACCGAGAACGGACCGGCCATCTTCCGGTGGGACGAACACCTCGACCGACTCTACGAGTCGTGCAAGCCCTACGACCTCGAAATCGACCACGACCCCGAGGAACTGACGGCGGCGACCAAGGAACTCATCCGCCGACAGGACCTTGCGTCGTGCTACGTCCGACCCATCGCGTTCTACGGGTACGGCAGTCTCGGCGTCAGCCCCGGCGACAACCCGACGCAGACCGCCATCGCGGCGTGGCCGTGGGGCGCGTACCTCGGCGACGAAGCGCTCGAAAACGGTGTCGAAGTGATGGTGTCGTCGTGGCGCAAGCACGCCTCCAGCCAGATTCCGACCAACGCCAAGACCACGGGTCTCTACGTCAACAGCATGCTCGCGGGCGAGGAGGCCCGCCGGAACGGCTACGCCGAGGCAATCGTCCTCAACAAGGAGGGCAACGTCGCCGAGGGTCCGGGCGAGAACCTCTTCCTCGTCCGCGACGACGAGATATACACGCCCGGTCTCGCCGAGAGCATCCTCGACGGCATCACCCGCGATTCGGTCATCACGCTGGCCGAGGACATGGGCTACGAGGTCCACGACGGCGCGACCATCTCGCGGGGCGAACTCAACACCGCCGACGAACTGTTCTTCACCGGGTCGGCCGCCGAAGTCACGCCCATCCGGCAGGTGGACAACGTCGAAATCGGAGACGGCGGTCGCGGTCCCGTCACCGAAGAGATTCAGTCGCGGTTCTTCGACGTGGTGAACCGCCGCACCGACGACTACGAAGAGTGGTTCGACTACGTCGAAACGTAACGAAGCGACGCGATTCGTCGTAGAGTCAGTTCACTGGGGCGGCGGCGACTGCGTCTCTTTCTCGTCCTCGACGTCGATGGGAATCCCGGCCTCGCTGGTCTCGCCGAATCCGGCGCTGAGGATGCGGGTCAACGCGTCTTCGACGCTCTCGTCGGTCTCTTGGAAGTCGCTGGGTTCGACTTCGACGACGAACCCGGTGGTGATGTTCGGTGCGGTCGGGAGGAAGAGGAGTTCGCGGCCGTCGTCGGTCGTCTTGCCCGTCTTGAACGCGGTCATCCGCATCCCCGACCACACCTCCACTTTGACCGGGGCCTGCAGGTCGGTCGAGTCCGAGAGCGCGGTCTCGGCCGCCATCTTCGAGGCGTTGTAGACGACGCGGAGACCGGGGACCCGATTCATCACGCCGTCGATGGCACCTTCGACGAGCGACCCGACCGCGGTCCGCATCATGTATCCGACGCTGAGGACCAGCATCGAGAAGACGACGAGGACCGTCAGCACGCGCAGCGGGGGTTCGATGTCTTGGAGGATGGGAATCCCGGCGATGGCCAGATACAGGTACGCGATGATGTACGCCGACACCAAGAGGGGCAGGATGACGATGAGTCCACTTGCGACGTCGCGTTTCCACGAGGACATTTATCGGGAGTATCCGACCGCAGGTCCATAAACTAGATGCTATCCGTCCGACGAAGACAACGGAATCGTGTCGGTTCGGGTCGCTATCGAAGCGTCCGACGCCGAGGGGCGGACACTCGGGTCCGTCCTACCGCCCGACGATAGCCCGGAGTGCGAACAGCAGATTCTCCTTGCGCTCCATCACGCGCCGGTAGAAGTACGACAGCCACTTGTCGCCGTAGGGGACGTACTGCCAGACCTCGTACTCCTCGGCGAGGTCGTACTGGGCGTCCTCGCGCACGCCCATCAGCATCTGAATCTCGAAGTCGGTGCCGTACTCCTCGTAGAGGTCCTCGGCGTAGGCTATCATCTCGGGGTCGTGGCTCCCGACCGCGATGCCGCCGTCGAAGTTGCGGAACATGTATTCGAGTTGGCGCTCGTACGCCGCGTTGACCGCCGACTTCTCCCTGTACGCGACGTCGGCGGGCGGGTCGTAGGCCCCTTTCACGAGTCGGACCTTGCCGGGGAGGTCCGCGAGGCGTTCGAGGTCCTCGTCGGTCCGCTTGAGGTTCGCCTGCACGCAGACGCCGACGCCGCCCTCGTGCTTCCGGGCGAGTTTCTCGTAGATGTCGAGGGTCGCGTCGGTCGTGTCGTGGTCCTCCATGTCTATCCAGACGAACACGCCGCGCTCGGCGGCGTAGTCGGCGATGCGTTCGACGTTCTCGTGGAACACCTCGGTCCCCACGTCGAGACCCACCTGCGAGGGCTTGACCGAGATGCAGGCCTCGACGTCCGCGCTCTCGATGTCCTCGACCATACGGAGGTACGCCTCGGCGTCCTCGTCGGCGGGTCGCCGCTCGTCGTAGTGTTCGCCGAGCAGGTTCAGGATGGCCTTCACGTTCCGGTCGTTCAACTGCCGCGCATGGTCGAGCGCCTCGGCAGGCGACTCCCCGGCGACGAACCGACTGGCGATAGGGGGTATCATGGTCGGGAGTTTGTACCCCCTCATCTTATAAAGTAGGCATCCGCGATACGGTTCGAGAACAAGCAGGACGTCGTCCCTGCCAAAAATGAGCGCTCCGCTCGTCCGAATCGGGTCGACGGTCAGTTCTCGGCGTCGGTCGCGTTACCGTCCGTCTCGTTGCCGTCAGTCTGGTTACCGCCACCGCCCTGCTGGCCACCGCCACCATCTTGCACCGCCGAGAACTGGATGGTGAGGAGACCGAGTTCGTTCCCGCCTTCGTCGAGGGCCGCGTTCTCGTCCGCACCGACGAACGCCTCGTCTTGGACGCCCGCGTCGATACCGAACTCGCCGAAGTCCTCGGGTCCGAACACGCCGAAGACGGGACTGGTCTGGTACGTCTGGCCCTGTTCGACGGCGACGTCGTTCGGGATGAACAGCAGGCCCCAGTTCTGGACGGCGAAGTTCCACTCGACGACTCTGGTGTTCATGTTCCGGAAGATGGCCGGATTCTGGAACAGCAGTCCCTGATTCTCCTCGTTCAGGAAATTGTCCTGGTTCTCGTCGTACACCGGCGCCCAGGGGAGCGGCTTCGACCGGACCGTGAACTGTGCAGACGGGTAGTACTGGTCCTGGGGCATCAGTCCCCGTTTCTGGTTCCCACCGCCGTCCTGTTGGGCGGCGACGGTGCCTGTGCCGGACATTCCTAGCGCGAGTCCGCCCGACGCGAGTGCGCCCGACTTCATGAACGTTCTGCGCGACGATTCGCCCGTGAGTTCCTCGATGAGAGTGTCGTCTTCGGTCATTGTGTATCTCGTTGGTTCAGTGTTTATCGGACTGTACAAGCCGTCAGAACTCGTCCTCGGCCCGGACTGGCTCGAACGTGACGTTGATGAGGTTCGAGCGAGGCGTCTCGCCGCCGCCGTCACCGCCCCCGTCCTCGTTGATGTCCTCCCAATCGCCGCCCAGCCGGTAGAGGACGCCCTGCGAGACCTCGGCGTCCGCGTACGGGAAGAAGAACGCGAAGGTGTTCTTCGCGTTCGTGTACTGGATGAGGCGGTTGTTGAACTCGGTCAGGAACTGTCCTTCTCCGACTCCACCGGGGGTCGGGATGTTCTGCAGTTGGGTCGAGACGACGTGGAACTCTCCCTCCGGGAAGAATTGGTTCTGGAACATGTACGCCTCTCCACCTTCGATTCCCTGCAACGCTTCCTCGTTCGCCGTGATGTCGCTGTTCTCGTTGCCCATCATTGTTCTAGAGAGTAGGACTGTCCCGCGTCAGGACATCCGTACTACCCCATCCACCCGGTTAATATCGTCGGCCAATTACCGATTTAAGCCGGTCCTAGCCGGGTGTAACGCCGTTTTACTTAAGATAGGGTAGCGGCAGTCACCGCCGCGCTCTGTCGGGGGATATCCTCCGGACACCGCGTTACCAACCGAGTTCCGCGCTCCCCGCGACCGCCTATTCGTAATAAAAGACGAGTGCGTGGGTACCGAGACCGAGCGCCAGCATGACGAGATTCCGGACGGGAGCGCCGAGCGGGACGGCCTCGATGCGAATTTTCCGACGGAACACCGGCCAGAACGGACTCACGGGTTCCCTACCGGGAAGCAGGACGAGCACGTCGGCGACGACGTGGCTGGCGATGCCGAGGAACGCGCCGGTGGTCGCCCAGACGAACACGCGCCGCGTCGTGAGTCGCGACGACCGAGGCGGACCCGTCAGCGCGACGTAAACGAGGAACACCGCGGCGGTAATCGCACTGACGGCGAGTCCACCGACGACGGCGAACAGGAACGTGTGGGTCACCCCGTGGTGGATTACCCCCGGAATATGCAAGTCGAGGTCGGGGAGCAGGGCCACGAAGAGGACGAACGTGGTGAACACCGTTCCGGATTTTCGACCGAGCAGGACCACGAACGGGACGGCGAACAGCAGCGCGACGCCGTAGTGACCGGTTGGATACATGGAACAACGCGTCGTGGCCGGGCTACGTCGTTGCCCTAATTAACTGTTATCGCGGGTCACGGGCGGCGCAGGAGGCCGAGGCGGTGGAACCCCCACGCTATCAGTCCGAATCCAGTGACGGCACCGAGCGCGAGGGCGACGTACGGGAGCCACCGTCCCGGAATCGGTCCCCGAACGGGGTCGAAAGCCAACTGCCAGAGGCAGTACGAGAGCAGAATCGACCCGACGAGCGGCGACATCGGTTCGAGTACGCGAATCACGACGGACGTACGAGACGGCCGCACCTAAATCTCGTCGCCGAACGGGGGCGAACCTCCAGTTCTTAAGGGCCGCCGGTTCGCGTGTCGTCACATGGGCGTCTTCGATATCGTCGCGGTCGCGCTGTGGGCGATGTTGCCCGCCTACGTCCCGAACAACGCAGCGGTGCTGGCGGGCGGCGGGAGACCCATCGACGGCGGGCGAACGTGGAACGGGCGGCGACTGCTCGGCGACGGGAAGACGTGGCGGGGCACCGCGGCCGGAATCGCCGCGGGCGCGGCGCTGGCGCTGGTCCTCAACGCCGTCGAACCGACCGTCTCGGACCTGCTCGGCGTCGGCCTGCCGACGTTCCCGCTCGCAGTGGTGGTCGCGCTCCCGGCGGGCGCGATGCTCGGCGACATCGCCGCCTCGTTCGTCAAGCGCCGGACCGGCCGCCAGCGCGGTGCGTCGTTCCCCGGCGTGGACCAACTCGACTTCGTGGCGTTCGCGTTCCTGCTCTCGTTTCTGGCCGCGCCGGACTGGTTCGGCGACGTGTTCACGCTCCCGGTGCTGGCGGTGGTCCTCGTCGTGACGCCGCTGCTGCATCTGGTGACGAACGCCATCGCCTACGCGCTCGGCCTGAAAGACGAACCGTGGTAAACGACGTCTCAGTCACAGCAACTCTATTGTCGCAGAGATGTTCCGTTCTGAAAGAGCGGCAGGAGTGTTCGAGAGAGTGAGCCGAGTGCTCCGCTTCAGAGACCGACCGAAAACGGCCACGACCCGCCGCTGATAGCCAGCAGGACCAGCGCCCCGCCGACGAGTGCGACGTTCTTCAGGAAGTCGGTCATCTCCTGCTGTTGCTGTTGGGGGTCCTCGACCGACCAGAAGTCGTGGAACAACGGCGTGGCGACCACGAGGAACGCGACGAGCGCGGCCGCGCCGACGAGCGGGAAGACTCCGAGGAGGATGGAGAGTCCGCCGCCGACGAGGAGAGCGCCCGAAGCGTACACCGAGAGGGTCGGTGCGGGTGCGCCCTTCGCCTCGGCGTACCCCGACATCTGGTCCGCTTGCAGGAAGTGGTTCAGACCCATGAACGCGAGGACGCCGCCGAAGAGGACCCGACCGACGAGGAACGCGACGGAACTGACGGTTTCGACAGCCATCAGGCCGTCACCTCCGCGGAGGAAGTAGTCGTCGCGCGAGTCTGCACTGGAGCTTCGATAGTAGGTTTCATCACGTAACCTACTTCACATCGGAACCTACTTGTGCGTTTGGCGATGATACAGTTAGTAGCTATCAGCCATGTCGTCCATCCGTACCAAATCTGACAGTGTCGAGGAGAAGAACAGCGACGCGTGCCCGATGGTGGAGGCCATCGAGCAAATCGGTTCGCAGTGGCGACTCGTCGTACTCTCCGACCTGCACGGCGAAGGCGAGAAGCGGTTCAACGAACTCGAACGCTCGACCGGCGCGAGTTCCCGGACGCTCTCGCGGGTCCTCGACGATTTGGAGGAGGCCGAACTCGTGAACCGCCGCGTCGAGGACAGGCCCATCGCCACCTACTACAGTCTGACCGAGAAGAGCCGCGGTCTCTGCCCGGTCTTCGACGAACTCGAAGGCTGGGCCGACGAGTGGCTCGACGTCCCGCAGACCGACGACTGAGTCGTCACCACCGCGCTCGCCCGACCCAAACGAAACTGCTTATCACTCCCGCCGCCCCGACTCTCCGACGATGACGAACGAGGAACTCATCGCGGCGCTCCGGGACGCGGACGCGGTCAAGTACGGCGAGTTCGAACTCTCCCACGGCGGCACGAGCGACTACTACGTGGACAAGTACCTCTTCGAGACCGACCCCCACTGTCTCGAACTGATAGCTCGCGCGTTCGCCGAGCGGGTCGGCGAGAAGAAACTCGCGGGCGTCGCGCTCGGCGGGGTCCCGCTCGTCGCAGTCACCAGCGTCGAGACCGGCAACCCCTACGTCATCGCCCGGAAACAGCAGAAGGACTACGGCACGGCCAATCTCGTCGAGGGGCGACTGACCGAGGGCGAGGAGGTCGTCGTCCTCGAAGACATCGCGACGACCGGTCAGAGCGCCGCCGACGCCGTGGAGGCCCTTCGAGACGCGGGCGCGACGGTGAACCGCGTCCTCGTCGTGGTGGACCGCGAGGAGGGCGCGACCGAGAATCTCGCGGAGTACGACGTGGAACTCGAATCGCTGCTGACCGCGACCGAACTGCTCGACGCCGAATAGACTGCTCGACACCGAGTAGCCGCGTTCGCCCGTCACGCAGTAGTTGTGCCCGCTCGACACCGAACGACCGCGTTGGCGCTCGGTCGTCGCTCTCGATTGCACGAAGACGCACAACCACGATTACGCAGTCCTGCCGTGATTCTCCCGCCCGACTATCGTGTTATTCAAGTTCGTGGAATACATCGGACGGGGATATGAACCGCGCAGAGAAGGCGACCCTCCAATTGCAGGCGGTCGCCGTGCTACGGATGCTGAAGGAGACCCGGACCTACGACGAACTCGCCGAGGTGACGGGGCTTCCGGCGGGCGACCTGAACCGCTACGTCAACGGTCACGTCCTACCGAGCGTCGATAGGGCGCGAGACATCGTCGGCGGCGTCGGCCGGGACGAACTCGCCGCGGAACTGGAGGCCCGAATTCGGGTGGACGAGGAAGGCTACGTGGACAACTCCGACGTGGTCTTCGACCAGTCGTTCCTCGACCTCGTTGCCCCCGTCGCCGCAGAGACGTTCGACTTCGAACGGCCCGACGTGGTGTTGACCGCTGCCACCGACGGCATCACCCTCGGCGCGGCGATGGCGGGGTACTTCGACGCCCGCGTCGCCTACGCCAAGAAGTCCAAGGAGACCGCGGTCGAGGAGTTCATCGAGTCGCGCCAGCGCCTTCAGTCGGGCATCGAACTTACGTACTACCTCCCGGCGTCCTCCATCGGTTCGGGAGAGACCGTGTTGGTCGTGGACGACCTCATCCGGTCGGGCGAGACTCAAGAACTACTGCTCGACATCGTGGACCGCGCGGACGCCCGCGTGGGTGGGGTTTTCGCCCTCATCGCGGCCGGAGACGAGGGACTGGACCGCGCGAAGGGTCGGACCGACGCCCCGGTCGGGGCGCTGACGACGTTCGAGGAGTAGTTACCGGTCGGACTCCGGGATTCAACCGAGGCGAGAGCGCGTTACTGAAATTGCAAGTAGTCGCTCGGACATCCTCTATTTATGCACGCCTATGAGTTAATCTCGTTTTTCTCACGTCTACACCCGACAATTAATGCACGATTGTGCACCTATGTAGAACTGCGATGGGAATACTTAAGTACGCTTTCGAGACTATGCCCAGTCGTGCAACATGGGGATTGAAGAAACAAGCGACTCCCGCTCCGACTCGGGCGACTCCGGCGCGCTCGCGGAGTACTTCGGCTTCGAAGAACACGGTACAGACCTTCGGACGGAGATTCTGGCGGGCCTGACGACATTCCTGACGATGAGTTACATCGTCGTGGTCAACCCGGCCATCCTCTCGGAGGCGATTCAACCGGCAGGTGTCGGTCCCGGCCGGACGTTCCAGATGCTCGCGGTCGTGACGCTCATCTCGGCGGCGGTAGCGACGCTGACGATGGCGTTCTACGCGAACCGGCCGTTCGCGCAAGCGCCGGGACTCGGACTGAACGCCTTCTTCGCGTTCACGGTCGTCGGCGCGCTCGGCGTCCCGTGGCAGACCGCGCTCGCCGCGGTCGTGGTCGAGGGCATCGTCTTCATCGCCTTGACCGCAGTCGGGGCGCGCGAGTACATCATCAAACTCTTTCCCGAACCCGTGAAACTCGCGGTCGGTGCGGGTATCGGACTCTTCCTCGCCATCATCGGACTCGAAGAGATGCGCGTCGTGGCGGGCGACGCCTCGACGTTCCTCACCTTCAACCCGGTGTTCGCGTCCGACCCGGTGGCCATCGTCTCGGTCGTCGGACTGTTCGTCACGCTCGCACTCTACGCCCGCGGTCTCCGCGGGTCTATCGTCCTCGGTATCATCCTGACCAGTCTCATGGGCTACGCCGCGAGCGCGCTCGGTTACTCGGCGTTCCCCGCCGACCAAGCCCCGCCCGGGGTCACGCTCAAGGGTCCGATAGCGCTCGCACCGAGCGTCTCGGCGACCTACGACGCCGCGGCCTACAACATCGCGCCGTTGGCGGGCGCGTTCATCACGGGACTCCAGAACATCGAGAGTTTCTCGTTCGCGCTGGTCGTCTTCACGTTCTTCTTCGTGGACTTCTTCGACACCGCGGGCACCCTCACGGGCGTCTCGCAGGCCGCGGGCTTCCTCGACGAAGACGGCAACCTCCCTGACATCGACAGACCCCTGATGGCCGACGCGGTCGGCACCACGGTCGGCGGGATGCTCGGGACCTCGACGGTCACGACCTACATCGAATCCTCGACCGGCGTCGAAGAGGGCGGCCGCACCGGCATGACCGCGCTCGTGGTCGGCCTGCTCTTCCTCGCCTCGCTGGCGGTGGTCCCGCTCGCGACCGCCGTGCCGACCTACGCGTCACACCTCGTGCTGGTCGTCATCGGCGTCGTGATGCTACGGAACGTGGTCGAAATCGCGTGGGACGACCTGACGTACGCCATCCCCGCGGGTATGACCATCTTGATTATGCCGTTCACGTTCTCCATCGCGTACGGCATCGCCGCGGGCATCGTCTCCTACCCCATCGTCAAACTCGCCGCGGGTGAAGCCGAGGATACCCGACCCGGCCACTGGGTGCTGGCGGCTGCGTTCGTCGTCTACTTCTTCGTCCGGACGAGCGGGCTACTCCAAGGGAACGTCTGAGTTCCGCGGGTCGCCGCGTCTCGCGGTTTCTCATTCTCCTCGCCGTTTTTACTCGGAGTTCTCTGGTTCGTAGTCCCTCGACGGTTCACCGTCGTTTTCGGCTTTTGCGTCCTCGCTCACCGTAGAAACGCTTATCTCGTCAGATGTCGATTATCGTATGCGACGATGGACGAACCAGATATCACCGGACCGGGAGAGGAGCCGATAGCGAGCATCTACTACGCCGACGAAGAGGCGACGAAAGTCGACGCCGCGTTCGTCATCGAGGACTGGGACTGGGTGGTCGGGTTCGACCAAGTCGCCACCGACGAGTACGACTACGTCTCGATTCCGGTGGAGAGGGTCATCGGCGTGATGTCGCCGGAGTACACCACGTTCACGCGGAATGGACGCCGGGTGACGGGGTACGGCGTCGGCGACGAGGAGGTCGAATCGTTCGCCGACCGACTGCCGGTCTGATACCGTTCGACGAACGACGACAGGCGGTAGAGGCCCCCAGTTTTAATCGGGTCGCTTTCGTCGGAGACGACATGAATCTCCCCAGTCGTCCGATTCCCCGCCGGTGGTTGGTCCGAGGCGCGGTCGCGCTCGTCGTCCTCGCGCTGGTCGCGCCCGCGGCGATTTCGGGCGCGACGTACCTCGTGACGACCGACGACCCGACGAACCTCCGGGCGTCGGTGGACGACCCAGCGAACGGCACGACCGTCATCTCGATTCAGGGGTTCCACTTTCAAGGGATGGCCAACGCCAACAAGCCGGCGCGCCTCGTCGCGGTCGGTCCCCGCGGGGGCGTGAAGTGGGTCCACAACGGGTCGGGGTTCGACGCGCGGTGGTTCTACGACGTGGACCCACTGGAAAACCGCAACCTGCTCGTGACCGCGACGACGCCGAACGCGACGCTCGTCTACGAACTGAACCCCGAGACCCAAGAGCGCGTCTGGACCGAGCGCCTCCCCATCCACGACACCCACGACGTGGACCGAATCAACGGCGACCAGTTGCTCGTCGCCAACATGCGCGCCCCCGACCGCGACGACCGCATCTTCGTCTACAACACGACGACCGACGAGACCGTCTGGGAGTGGCGGTTCGAGAATCACGGCTACTCCAAGTCGGGCGGCGGCGGCGCGAACGACTGGACCCACGTCAACGACGTGGACAAAATCGGCGAGGGCGAGTATCTGGTCTCGCCGCGGAACTTCGACCAAGTAATCGTCGTGAACCGCTCGACGGACAGCGTCACGATGCGACTGGGCAGCGACGGCGACCACGCCACCCTGTACGAACAGCACAACCCCCAGTACCTCGAAAGCGAGAACGGGACGCCCACGGTCCTCGTGGCCGACAGCGAGAACGACCGCGTCGTGGAGTACGCGCGAAACGACTCCGGCGGGTGGACTCGAACGTGGAGCGTCGGGACGAGAGGTCTCAACTGGCCGCGGGACGCCGACCGCCTGCCGAACGGCAACACGCTGGTCACTGACACCATGCACCACCGAGTCTTCGAGACGACGCCGACCGGCGAAGTCGTCTGGGAGTTCCACGCGCCGTGGGCACCCTACGACGCCGAGCGCATCACCTACGGCGACGAACCGGGCGGCCCGACCGCGCGCGACATGGGAGAGACGGGCGAGTACAACCTCAGCGGAAGCGGTCTGAAGGTCGGGGGCGACACCAAGACGGTGTCGTTCTGGCTGGCCGAGGCGTTCGACGGGACGCCGGTGGACGGGCAGGCAGACGACTTCGCCCGCCTCTGGGCGCACGTCACGCCGTGGATTCGGCCCGTCTGGATGACCAGTTGGGAGTTCCTCGGCGCGATTCTGGCAGGTGGAGTGGTTCTCGCGTGGGGTCTCGGCGAGGCGGTGTACCAGCGGCGGCGCATTCGGAGCGGGGTTTCCGGGTTCGCCAGTCGAGTCCGGCGAGTGACCGAGTGAGGAGTTCGTCCCTCTCTCGCGCTCCGTGACCCTCGCGCCCGGTTCGACGCCGGTTTCTGTCCGGCACGTGCGGACGCGGCCCTCGTGGCCGCGTCCATCCGCGTGAGGGACGAGCGAGCAACGCGAGCGAGGAGGTTGGGGAGGCGTGAGGTCTGCGGTCGCGGTGCGGTTGCGGTACTCATTGGTGTCGGTAGTAGCTAGCGCTGACGGTCTTCCCATATCCCGTCTCGACAGCAGCAGTCGCTCCCCCAACACAAGTCCGGCACTCGCAGTTCGCGTCACGCGCTTCCGGCACCACCACGTTCTTCCCGGTAAAGCGACTACCCACACACATGGCGAACCTCGAACTGTACGAACTCGACGGCTGTCCGTACTGCGCAAAAGTCGTAGACAAACTCGACGAACTCGACCTCGACTACGAGTCTCACATGGTTCCCTCGGCCCACTCCGAGCGCGACGAGGTCGAGGAGGTCAGCGGCCAGACGGGCGTGCCCGTGCTGGTCGATAAGGAGAACGGCGTCGAAGGGATGCCCGAGAGCGACGACATCGTGGAGTACCTCGACGAGGAGTACGGCAGCGGCGCGGCCTAAGTCGCTGTCACGTCGGAACTGACGCCACACCCGAGATTTTTTACGGCAGAATCAGTTCGACGGTAGAGCATCGGCTACTGGGTCGAATCGACTCCGGTGTCGCAATCGACTCGCGCGTCAGAAGTACTCCGCGTTAGAATCGAAATCGAGGAGGCGACTGCCGACCGCTCAGGCCGGTTTCTCGCCGCGCTCCCGAATCAGCTTCCGCAGTTCGTCGGGGTCGTCGATGTCCTCCAGTTCCTCGCGCTCGACCAGTCCGGTGCCGTCCACGCTGTCGCGCTTGGCCTCGTCCACGAAGTAGACCGAGCGCGTCCGGGCGACTTCGCCGATGGAGGACATGATGCGGGCGCGCTTCTCGGCGGCCTTGGTGAACGCCGAGTGGCCCGTCAGGACGTTCTCGTGGCTGTCCTCGTCCTCGCTGACCGTCTTGAACGGCGCGCGAATTGTCGGGTGGACCTCGAACCCGGCGCGGGTCAGCACGGTGACGATGCGCTCGTCGTCGCTCTCGGGTTCGGGGTCCTCCGGCGTCGGGTCGCCCTCGCGGACCTCGTCGGCCCCGTCGAGGACGTCCACGGGGCTGGTGAGGTCGCCCTCGAACATCTCTTCGAGTTCGAGCGCCACCTCCACGGTGGCGTTCATACCGTCCTCGTACTTCGAGACGGTGCGCCGCGAGACGCCGAGTTCGGAGGCCAGACGGCCGAGGCTCCAGTCGCGGTCCTCGCGCTCGTCACGCAGTACGTCGCCGTCGATGTTGACGTAGAGACCGCCGGGCGCGGCGTAGACCAGCGGTGCCATTCCTTCGACGAACAGTTCTAACGCGGTGTCGGGGTTCAGGACCGGAACGCCGTGTCGGAAGTAAACGACACCCGGCTCTAAGTCCTCGTCGCGGGTCCGGAGACCGACGACGACGGGGGTCGCGTTGAGGTAATCCCCGAGCCGCCGCATCTCCAGCCCTGTCTCGTCGTCGAATGCGTCTACGTTCGCCAAGATTTTCAGCAAGAGCAGGTCGCGGCCGCGCCGCGCGGCCACGTCGAAGCTCTTGGGTCGAATCGCGCACCGGTCGCTTACGAGAAACCCCGCGTCTTCCAGCATCGCGGTCACGTTCCCGACCAGTGCAGACCGGGACATACCCCAATGTAAGTGATTCCCCTATAAATGCGTTGTGCTGAGGCTAACCCGCCGACTGCTTGCGATTGGCCGGGTAGCGAGCGATAGCTTGATAAAGGAAGCCGCGGCGCTCCGAAAGTCGTTAATCCGACACGCGCCTACGTCCGGTAGTGACAGTCATCGGCGTCGACGACACGGATTCGCGGGAGCGCGGGATGTGTACGACCTACCTCGCGGCCCGAATCGGCGAGCGCGTCGCGGAGTCCGCCGAGGTGGAGCGTAAGCTACTGGTACGGCTCAACCCAGCCGTCGAACACAAGACGCGCGGGAACGCCGCGCTCGCCGTCCACACCGACGCCGACCCGGACGAGGCCTTCGAAATCGCCCGCGAGGAGGTCGCCACCGTCGCCGAGACCGACGACCCGAGGACGAACCCCGGACTCGTCGTCGCGCCGGGCGACCCGGCCGACGTTCCGGAATCGGTCGCCGAGTTCGCCCGCGACGCGGTCCGGGACCACCTCGCGGTCGAGGCCGCCGAGGAGCGAATCGAAACCGCAGGTTACCGCGCCGCCGGGTGGAAGATGGGCCGCGGGAAAATCGGTGCCTTGGCGGCGGTCGGCGCGTGGTCGGCCTTCGGCGGACCGGGTGATGCGAGTGGCGGCCCCGACGCCGCGAGTGGCGACCCGGGCGGCGACTGGACCTACGAGTGCATCTCTTACCGCGACCCCGAACGCGTCGGGACGCCGCGCGAGGTGGACGCCGAATCTGTCTTCGAGGCCGCGACGGCAGCTTACCCCGAGGCGTGGGACACCGTGGACCGCGAGACCGGCGAACTCGTCTGCGTCCCGCACACGCCCGGTCCCATCCTCCACGGCGTCCGGGGCGACGACCCCGAGGTCGTGCGCGAGGTCGCCGCGGCCATCGAGAGCGAATCGGTGTCGCGGCGGGCGCTGTTCGTGACGAATCAGGGAACCGACGCACACCTCCGGGACGGCGACCTCTCGGCGGTCGAGGACGGCCGGGCCTACCGCGTGACGGGGACGGTCGCCGAGGAACCCGAGACCCGGCGCGGCGGTCACGTCTTCCTCTCGCTCGAAAGCAGGGGAGAGACCTTGAGATGCGCCGCCTTCGAACCGACCAAGCGCTTCCGCGACCGGGTGCGCGACCTCCGACCCGGCGACCGAATCACGGCCTGCGGAGAGGTGTCGGACGGGACCCTCAAACTGGAGAAGTTCGCCGCGCGCGACCTGAACGCCACCGAACTCGTCACGCCGGACTGCCCGGACTGCGGCCGGTCGATGGAGAGCGCCGGGGCCGGACAGGGCTACCGGTGTCGGGACTGTAAGACGAGGGCGGACGGGAAAGTCGAGCGCGAGGTAGAGCGGGAGTTAGAGGAGGGGTGGTACGAGGTGCCCCCGGAGGCGCGGCGGCACATCGCCAAACCGCTGGTTCGGGGCGGGTTTGACGCGCCGATTCACCCCGAGAAGTAGCTACTCGAACTGCCGCCAGGCCTTCTCGAAGCGCTGGCCGTGGGGCGGGTGGAACACCTCGCCGCCGTCGCCGAACGACTCCGGCGTGAACCACTCGACGGCCGAGACCTCCGGCCCCGGGTGGGGGTCGCCCGCGGTGTCCGCTCGCCGAACCCCGAACCCGACGGAGACGACGCGCTTGCCCTCGAACGGCGCGGCCGAGAACGTGTCGAGCAGTGTCAGGTCCTCGGGAGCGACGCGGACGCCGGTCTCCTCGCGGAGTTCGCGGGCCGCGCCCTCCCGCGGCGACTCCGCCAGTTCGAGGTGACCGCCGGAGACGGTCCACTCCCCGATTCCCGGTTCCACCGCGCGCTCGGTCAGCAACACGCCCTCCGCGCCGACGACTGCGACTCCGGCGGTCGGAACCGGATTCCGCCAGACGACGCGCTCACAGTCAGGGCAGAACTGGCGTTCGCGGCCCTCAATTTCGCGCCCGGTCAGGTCCGCGCCGCAGTACGGGCAGAAGTTCGCTGGATAGGTCGTCACGAGTAGTCACCACTCACGACTTCAGTCCGCTCCCCGTCAGCGGCACGACAACGTCGTCGTCCGGGTCGAGGACCCCGCGCTCGCGGTAGGCGTCGAGCGCGGCGGGCGCGACGGCGGAGGTCGGTTCGACGTAGAATCCGCCGCGGTGCAGGCGGTCGAGCGCGTCCGCCACGGGAGCGGCGTCGAGCGCGATAGCGTCGCCGTCCGTGGCGTCGATGGCGTCGAGAATCTGGTCCTCTCTGGCGGGGTCGAGAATCTGGATGCCGTCGGCCACGTCGTTGCTCGCGCCCGTCTCGCTGTCTCGCGGGTCGTTCCTCCCCGCTCCACTGTTCGAGGCGCTTTGCGCCTCGCTTCCGTGGAGTTGCTCGGCGACGGGCGCGTATCCGGCGGCCTGCGCGCCGAGCAGGCGCGGCATCCGGTCGGTCCACCCCGCCTCCTTCAGCGCGCGGAAGCCGCGATAGGCACCGAGGAAGAGCGTGCCGTGGCCCAGCGGCGTGACCACGGCGTCAGGGACCTCCCAGTCGCGCTGGGCCGCGACTTCGAAGGCGAACGTCGCGGTGCCCGCGAAGAAGGCCGGATTCCACGCGTGACTGGCGTACCAGCCCGCTTCGTCGGCAGATTCGACGGCCTCGACGCAGGCCTCGGTCACGTCCTGCCGCGTGCCCTCGACGCGGACGGGGGTCGCGCCGACGCGCTCGATGGCCGCGAGTTTGGACTCCTTGACCTCGGCCGGGACGTAGATGTCGGCGTCGATACCGGCGCGGGCGGCGTACTGCGCGATGGCCGCCCCGGCGTTGCCCGAGGAGTCTTCGACGACTTTCTCGACGCCCAACTCGGCGGCCCGCGAGAGGGTCGCGGTCGCGCCGCGGTCCTTGAAACTCCCCGAGGGGAAGACGTACTCCAGTTTGAACTGGACGTTCGCGCCCCAGTCGGGAGAGTCGGCGGGGTCCGACGCGGGACCGGAGGTGTCCCGTAGCGGCGTGAACCCCTCTCCGAGCGTGACCTGCCGGGAGACCGGCAAGAACTCCTCGAAGGTCCAGAGTCCCCTTCGGGTGTCTAATTCGCCAAAATCGGGCGCGGACCCCTCGGGGAGCGGTCGGTCGGCGAACTCCAGCGGGTGCCCGCAGTCACACCGCCACGGTTCCTCCGGTCCGGCGTCGTAGATTCGGCCGCAGTCGGGGCAGGTGAGGTCGGACGGCGAATCACCGGCCATGGCTCAGAACTCGTCTACGTTGGTGCCGACCGAACAGACGTACTCGCCGGTCGCGACCTGCGGCAGTCGGCGCGAGCGCCAGAAGAGACCGGAGTCGTCGGCGGTCACCTCGGCTTTCAACTGGCCGAAGGGGTCGGTCACCTCGAATATCACGTCGCCGACCGTCACCGCGTCGCCGAGGTCCTTCCGGAACCGGACGAGACCGCCGCAGGGCGACCCGTATCGGTCGAAGCCGGTGGCGCGAGTCTGGCGTTCGAGGTCCACGTCACCGTCGAGGAATCCGTAGTAGCGAAGGACGTTGAACACGCCCTCGACGCCGTACTGGATGCTCTCCTCGTCCCACCCGATGCAACCGCCGAGTTCGGGGTCCACGGTCGGGATGCCCTCGTCCGGGCCGACGCGGGCGAGTTGGCCCTCGGGTCCCTTCTGGTCGAGGACGTGGCCGCATCCGAACACCTTGGCGAGTTCGAGACACTCGTCGTGGAGGCGGTGGCGCTGGCCGCACCGCACCCGGACCTCGTTGAGCATCCGACTCGTCGAACCCTGATGCAGGTCAAGAATCAGGTCCGCGCGCGACGCCGCCTCGAAGGTGGCCGCCGAGATGCGCTCGCTGGACGTCCCCGACTCGTCGCCGGGGTAGGTGCGATTCATCTTGGTGTCGTCGATGGGGTTGCGGTGTTCGGCCACCTGGAACGCGTGGTAGTTGACGATGCCGACCACGAGAACCGTCCCCGAGAGGTCCTCCGGCGGAATCTGGGGGACCACCCGCTGAATCACGCCGAGTCCGTTCAGTTCGTCGCCGTCGCTGACCGCCTGAACGTACAGCGTCGGGCCGTCTTCCGCTCCGTTTACCACCGCGACGGGGAGACCGAAGTCGCTTCCGTCGCGCGTTTCACCCACCTGCAACCGCCCGGTATCTATCTCCCCGGGGGCCGCACTCGCCGTTCCGAGCGTCTTCATTACCCATAACGGACGGCTACACGCCCTTTAGCGGTTCGGTCTCGGCGAACGCGTACCAGTTCCCCCGAGCGTTTTGCCGACTGCTTTCGACCACTCCCGGCGACCGACCGCTGTCGGACCGGTCGGACCCGTCTCCATCCCCGTCCTCTGGAGGGAACCGCCCGCGCATCGGTAAGCGACCAGTGGTTCCCAAGAACTTATGTATTCGGCGCGAACCGTCGGATTATGGACAGACGTGATTTCCTGCGTGCGAGCGGTGTCGTCACCGCGTCGTCGTTGGCCGGTTGTGCCGGTATGCTAAACGGTGCTCAACCGGAGAAAGCAGGAAACCGAATCACCGCAGCCGAGGAGAAGATATCGAAGAACTCGAAGGAGTTGAACGAAATCCAGTCGAAGGTAGAGAGCGACGACGAGGAGGTCCCCGACGAGTTCGACCCCTCGTCGGTCACGGCCCGCGTCGAGAAAGCGAACGTGAAACTGGACGAGGCCGAGGAGTACGCCACCGACGAACAGCAGTCGTACGTCGATACGCTTCGGAAGGTCGGCGAGTACCAGAAGAAGCGGGCCAAGTTGTACGAGGACCACGTTACACTCCGGAACAAGATTACGACCGTCAATACGTACGTACAGAGCGACCGATACGACACGGCGCTGGAGAAGGTAACCGAAGCGAAGTCGCTGTTGGGCGAGGTGCGAACGCACACCGACGAGTTGGAGAGCGCGCTCGGCGACATCGACAGTGACGCGCTGAGCGAGAGCGACCGGATAACCTACGACGCCATCGAGACCGACCTCTCGACGTTCCGCGACCGCCTCGACCTCGTCGAGACGATGCTCGACGGGTTCGCGCCGATGATAAAGGGGATACAAGACTTCATGCCAGCCCTCGAAGCATACAAGAACGGGCAGTACGCCGACGCCGCCGAGCAACTCGCCGAGGCCGAGACCCACTTCGAGACGGCCGACGCGAAGTTCCGGGAACTCGAAAACGCCGACACCGACCTCGGTGGCATCGAGACCGACGTCGCCAAGATAACGTGTTACACCGGCGTGCTGACGGACGGGGCACGGCTGTTCAAGGAGAGCGCGACGGCCGCGAAGAACGGCGACAAGGAACTCGCCCGACAGAAGGCCAAGGAGGCACAGACCGAACTGAACAAATGTAGTTTCGACTCCTCGTCCTGACCGTCTCTCGCGCTCTCGGCCGCGTTCGCTGCGGAACGCGCTTCCCTCAAGTGTAGTTCGATAGCCGCGATACTGTTCGAGAACTGCAGTACGAGCAAGCCGGACTGGTTTTCGAACCTATTTACCTGCCGGGCTGATACGTCCAGAGAGTCACGGCCATGTTCGACTCGTTCGCCGGCCTCCGGGAGTTCGACCGCGCGGTCTTCGTCGTGGCCGCGGCGCGGTTCGTCAACGTCCTCGGTTCGGGAATCGTCTATCCCTTCGCAACCCTCTACTTCTACGGCGAAGTCGGTATCCCGTTCACGCTCGTCGGGACCGGCCTGTTCGCCAACAGCGTGGCGACAGCGGGCGGTACCCTCGTCGGGGGCTACCTCGCGGACCGGTACGGTCGCAAGCCCGTGATGGTGGCGAGCATGGCGCTCTCGGCCCCGACGCTGGCGGCCTACGCGCTCGTAACCAGCGCGCCGACGTTCGTCGCCGTCGCCGCCGCGGCCGGACTCGCGGCCGGACTGTTCGCCCCGGCGAGTCAGGCGATGGTCGCCGACCTGACGCCCGACGCCGACCGCGAGCAGGCCTACGGACTGCTGAAGGTCGCCAGCAACGCCGGGTTCGGGTCGGGGTTCGTCGTCGGCGGCCTGCTCTACGGCGTCGCCCACACCGCCGTCTTCGTCGCCGACGGCCTGACCAGTGGCGTCGTCGCCGTCCTGCTCGCGGTCGCGCTCCCGCGCGTTTCGGGGGCGACTGAAGGCGAAGCCGACTCCGAGGCAGTCGAGTCGTCGCTGGCCGCGACGCTCCGAGAGTGGAGTCGCGCGGTCACGCAGCCGACGATTCTGGCGCTCGCGGTTCTCAACGTCGGGTTCGCAGTCGCCTACGCCCAGATGCGGAGCACGGTCCCGGTGTTCGCCGAGCAGGCGTTCGGCCTGACCAGCGAGCAGTTAGGGACGCTCTACGTGCTGAATCCGCTGGTCATCGTCGTCTTCCAGATGCCAGTGGTATCGTGGGTCCGGTCGTGGCGGCGGACGCGCGGACTAGCGCTCTCGGCGGTGTTCTGGGCGGCCAGTTTCGTCACCATCGTGCTCGCCCACGGCGCGCCCGTCCTCGTCGGCGTCGGACTGGTCGGGGCGTTCCTCGTCCTCCGAACAGTCGGCGAGATTCTGCACGCGCCGCTGATTACGGCGCTGGCGAGCGACGTGGGCACCGTCGAAGAGCGCGGGTCACAGCTCTCGGTGCTGGAAATCGCCAAGCGACTCGGCTTCGGTATCGGCCCGGTCGTCGGCGGAGCGTTCTTCGACTACGGCGTCGAGGCGCTGCTGTGGCCCGCGCTGGTCGGGATGAGTCTCCTGCTCGGCGTCGGCGTGCTGTCGCTGGAACGGCGGGTCTCTCCGGCGGCGAACGGTCGAGGTGAGGCGGCGGACTGAGGTTCTACGGAGTTGTTGGTGCTAGTACCCCGAATTGGTTAGTATCACTTCTGCTGATTTCGGAGGTAGTAGACGGTTCCCGCAATTGCGGGGGCGACTACCGCAACGAGGTAATACGATACTGAGAGACCGTCAGTCTCTCCGGCGTGGGTTCGCATGAAGAACAAGAGTAAACCTCCGAGAATTAGGTTTGCGACGATTATGTCTACGAACATGCCAGTAGAATAGCTAGAGATTATCGTAGCGACGATAGTGTGTAAAACAACAGTGATTATGACTCCACGAAGAGCGTTAGTCTCTTTTTGAGTTTCTTGTTGACTCTCGCACCTATCCGCGCTCATAGCGTAGGTCTTTTGCGAGCCGTTTTGAATAGAGAATTTCTTTCCGCTTTCCAGAACATAGTCATCTCCTCCTTACGTCATTTCTCTTCTACTAATATACATCTTCACATTTTCACAGTACGAAATATGTTTTACATGTTTGATATTGTTGAAGGTGCATGTAGAACAGATAGTAGACGAGGTATTAGAACAATTGTGGCAAACCGCTATGCCTTTCATCCGGCCGTTCCAACGTCCTAACGTGTCCGGAAACGTCCCCGAGCGCCCGAGAGCGAACTTCGTGGCGGCGCTGAACGTCCGGCGGAACGCCGTGCGCGGGTTCGCCTTCAGTCTGCTGTTCACGGCGGCAGTTCTCGTGTTGTTCGTCTTCCTGCCGGGGACGCGGCGGCCGACGCCGTACTATCTGGCGCTCGGGTTCGTGCTCGTCGCGTCGTTGGGGTCGCTGGCGACGACGGTGCTGACGCTGGTGTCGGCGTATCGGTTGGCGAAGGACACCGACCTCGATTAGTCGCCCGGTAGATTGGGTCGTAGAGCGCGGTGAAGGTCAGTATCGCCGGTTCCGTGCCAGAGCAACGCAGTTATTCTGCCGAGTACTCGGTCCCGGTCAGTTCACCCAGACGTTCCGCGCCCGAGCGGGTGCCCTTGGCGATGAACACGTCGCCCGCCCGGAGTTTCGTGGTCGGGCCGGGTTGGATGACCCACTCGCGTTCGCCGTCTCTGGAGCGCCGAACCGCGATGACTCGCATCCCGGTCTCGGTCTTGACTTCTCGGTCGCCCAGCGTCACACCGTCGAACTCGCTGCCGGGGGCGACCGTCTGGCGGACGATGACCTCGTCGCTCTCCTCGACGGCCTGTTCCACGACGGGATGAGTGCCGAGGCCGCGGAGGACGCCCTCGCTGATTTCGACCGCGGCGTCGCTGATGACCTCCGTCGCGTTGGCGAGGTGGACGAGTCCCCGGAGCGAGATGGGGTCCTCGACGCGGGCCGCCGCGCGGAAGGTCCACGCCTCGAATCTGGACTGGAGGGCGTCCACCTCGGCTTCGAGTTCGACCACTTCCTCGGCGACTTCGGCGCTGTCGAAGAGGACGCTCCCGTACGCGAGGTCCACCGCGAGTTCGCTGATGTTCTTCATCAGCACGATGGAGTCCACGGCGCGTTCGAGGTCCTCGATGTTCGGTTCGGGCGGTTCTGGCGGCTCGTAGCGTTCGCCGGTCGCGCGCAGGTACACGTCGGCGATGCCCTCGTCGGGACCGCGGAGCAGGACGGTGTCCCCGGCGTCGAGCGCGGTGGTTCGGTCGGGGTTCGTTATCCAGTCGTCCGCGCGCCGGATGGCGATGACGCGCACGCCGGTCTCGGTTTCCATATTCAGGTCCCCGAGCGTCCGGCCCGCCAGTTCGGAGTCGGCGGCGACTTCGGCGCGGACGAGCGTCTCGACCGCTTCGGGGAGCGCGGCCCGCATCGCGTCGGGCAGGCCGATGTCCTCCAGCACGACCTTGGCGATGTCGCCCGCGGCGTCGCTTATCTTCTCGGCCGCGCCGACCACGCCGAGGACCGGAGCCAACTGCTCGGCGTCCTCCGGGCTTCTGGCGGCCATCAGCAGGCTCATCCGGGCCTGTAGCTGGAGGACGTCCATCCGGGCCTCGAGTTCCAGCACCTCGCGAGCGATGTCGTCGCTCCCGTTGAGCACCGCGGAGAACGAGAGGTCGATGAGGAGTTCGGCGGTGTCTTTCATCTCCGACAGCACCGCTTTGACGCTGACGGGTTCGTACTCGACATCGCCGCCGGACGGTTCCATACGACGACGTTGTGCGCCTCCAGATAAAAACGTTCGTAGGGTTTTGGATGGGAATCCGGCGAGACCGAAACGAAAGATAATCCTTTTCCGGTCTTGCCGAGAAGTATCAGGGTATGTCAGAAGAGGTCAAGAGAGGGCTGGAGGGCGTCGTCGTCGCAGAGTCAGGACTCAGCTTCATCAATGGCGACGAAGGTCGCCTCATCTACCGCGGATACGAAATCGAAGACCTCGCCCGGAACGCGAGCTACGAGGAGGTGCTCTACCTGCTCTGGCACGGCGAACTCCCCACACGTGACGAACTCGCCGACTTCTCCGAGTCGATGGCCGAGGAGCGGGAACTCGACGAGGACGTGCTCGAAACCGTCCGAAAGCTCGCCGAGGCCGACGAACAGCCGATGGCCGCGGTCCGGACCGCTGTGTCGATGCTCTCGGCCTACGACCCCGAGGACGCCGACGCCGAACCGACCGACCGCGAAGTCAACCTCCGGAAGGGGCGGCGCATCACCGCGAAGGTCCCGACCCTCGTCGCGGCGTTCAAGCGCATCCGGAACGGTAACGACCCGGTCGAACCCCGAGAGGACCTCGGCCACGCCGAGAACTTCCTCTACATGCTCAACGGCGAGGAACCCGACGAGGTGCTGGCCGAGACGTTCGACATGGCGCTGGTTCTCCACGCCGACCACGGCCTGAACGCCTCGACGTTCTCCTCGATGGTCACGTCCTCCACGCTCTCGGACCTCCACAGCGCCATCACGAGCGCGGTCGGCACCCTCGCCGGACCGCTCCACGGCGGCGCGAACGCGAACGTGATGAAGATGCTGAAGGAGATAGACGAGAGCGGCAAGGGCACCAAGACGTGGGTGGACGACGCCCTCGACCGCGGCGACCGCATCATGGGCTTCGGCCACCGCGTCTACAACGTCAAGGACCCCCGCGCCAAGATTCTCGGCGAGAAGAGCGAGGAACTCGGTGAGGCCGCGGGCGACACGAAGTGGTACGAGATGTCGGTCGAAATTGAGGAGTACATGCGAGACGAAAAGGGTCTCGCGCCGAACGTGGACTTCTACTCGGCCTCGACCTACTACCAGATGGGCATCCCCATCGACCTCTACACCCCCATCTTCGCCATGTCGCGGGTCGGCGGATGGATAGGTCACGTGCTGGAGCAGTACGACGACAACCGCCTGATTCGACCGCGCGCGAAGTACACCGGGTCGAAGCAGGAGGACTGGGTCCCCATCGACGAGCGGTAGAATCGTAACCGTCGTCGCCTTTTCTTTCGCGGTTATCGAGTCGTCTAACCCCGGCACTCCAGAGCAAGTCGGGTATTCTTCACGACGGTCCTTCGACGCTCCCTCGCTCTTCCATCATCGCGGCCCACCCGCCCAGCGGAATCTCGCCGCCTCGACGAGGAGCGACCAGACGAAGTAGAGAAAGATGCCCGCGTAGACCGCCTCGACGCCGAAGTCGAGACGGACGCCGAACAGCCACGAGAACCCGACGATGAAACCGAACATCCCCGTGGTCCGCGCGACGAAGGGCGTCTTGGTGTCGCTCGCACCCTGCAAGGCCCCCGAGAAGACGACGTAGAGGACGAGGAACGGCGAGGCCAGACCGTAGACGCGGGCGAACTCCGCCGGTGGCGGTTTGAGTGTACCGGAACGAGCGAGTCCGAAGGTCAGTCGGGAAGACGTTAGGTAGTCTCCGACGGAGGACCGTACATGGACGTCTTCGTCTACGGAACGCTGACCGACCCCGAGCGAGTCGCGAGCGTCGTCTCGGCGTACGAGTTTCTCGCCGAGGCGACCCTGCACGGTCTCCACCGCGTCGACGGGAGGTACCCAACGCTCGCGCCCGGCGGAACAGTGTCCGGGCGCGTCCTCCGCACGCAGGAAGTCGAAGCGCTAGACGCGTACGAAGGTGTCGAGACCGGACTGTACGTCCGGGTGTCGGTTCCGCGGGACACCCCCGAAAGCGACGCGGCGGTCGCCGTCTACGTCGGCGACCCGAACTCGCTCGGAGCGGACGCCGAGTGGCCGGGCCGGGGGTCGTTCCCGGAGCGAGTCCGACGCTTCGTCCGCGAGAACGAGGTCGTCGTCCGCACGCGCGAGTGAGCGAAACGGCCGTCAGCTTTACGTCTGACAATTACGTGTGCCGCCCGTCAGACATCCAGCCTGCGCCGACGCTGTCTTGCGATTTTTACTTTCACTCCGTCCACCGGGGGTTTAAGTGTCTGCCGCGATATGCATCAACTGCGCGTCACACGCTTCGCGCCCACTTCCCCCCTTTCCCCCCTGTTACAACGCCGGAGAGTACCGACCGTCGGCAGTCGATGGTCCTGAGAGAGGTCGATACGCAGGCGCTCAGCGTCCGGTGGTCCGAGGTGGAGTTGATAAAGGATTAAACAGATACCGGGAGTAGTTCACGGCATGATTGACCTCTCGGACGTTCTCGACGCCCGGGTGCGTGTCGAGGAGACCGCCCGGCGGACGCCGCTGGACTACTCGCACACGTTCTCGGACATGACCGGCGCGGAGGTCCACCTGAAACTGGAGACGTTCCAGCGCACGGGGTCGTTCAAGATTCGGGGCGCGACCAACCGCATCGCGACACTCTCCGAGGAGGAGAAGTCCGCGGGCGTCGTCACCGCCAGTGCGGGCAACCACGCGCAGGGCGTCGCGCTGGCCGCGACCAAGAGCGGCGTGGACTCGACCATCGTGATGCCGGAGAACGCGCCCATCTCGAAGATAAAGGCGACCCGCGACTACGGCGCGACGGTCGTCCTCCACGGCGACGACTACGACGAGGCGTCCGAGAAGGCCCACGAGATAGAGCGCGAGAAGGGTCGTACGTACGTCCACGCCTTCGACGACGAGATGGTGATGGCCGGACAGGGGACCATCGGTCTCGAAATCGTCGAAGACCTCCCGGAACTGGACACCGTAGTCGTCCCCATCGGCGGCGGCGGGCTAATCGCGGGCGTCGCGACCGCCATCAAACAGCAGAAACCCGAGGCCAGAATCGTCGGTGTGCAGGCCGAAGGCGCGTCGAGCGCGGCCCAATCGCTCCGGAAGGGCGAGGTCCACACGCTCGCCTCGGTGGACACCATCGCCGACGGCATCGCCACGCGGAGCGTCGGCGGGAAGACGTTCGAGGTCATCGACGAACGCGTGGACGAGGTCGTCACGGTCTCGGACTCCGAAATCGCCGTTGCGGTCACCCACCTGCTCGAACGCGCCAAGACGCTCGTGGAGGGTGCTGGCGCGGTCCCGCTGGCGGCGCTCCTCTCGAACGCCATCGAGTACGACGAGGACGAGGTTATCGTCCCGGTCCTCTCGGGCGGCAACATCGACATGAACACCCTCACGACGGTGGTCATGCGCGGACTGGTCGAGACCGGCCGATACGTGAAGATTCGGACCGTCCTTAAGGACCGACCGGGCGCGCTCGACGACCTCATCGACGTCATCTCCGGCCAGCGGGCGAACATCTACGGTATCCAGCACGACCGCACCTCCAGAGACATCGCGATGAACGCCGCGGAGGTCGAGTTAGACCTCGAAACTCGCGGTCCCGACCACGTCGAGACCCTGCTCTCGGCGCTCCGGGAGGAAGGGTTCGACGTCGAGCTACTGGCGTAGGACGCTCTCGCCTACACTTAAGTTACCGGACCCGAACAAACTGGTATGAAGCGAATCATCAGCACGCAGGACGCGCCCGAGGCGGTCGGCGCGTACAGTCAGGCGACGACCAACGGCGACATGGTGTTCACGGCGGGCCAGATTCCGATGACGCCCGACGGCGACCTGCTGGACGACGAGGAGATAGCGGTCCAGACCCGCCAGAGTCTAGAGAACGTCAAGGCCATCCTCGAAGAGGAGGGTCTGACGATGCAGAACGTGCTGAAGGTCACGGTGTTCCTCGACGACATCGACGACTTCGACGAGATGAACGAGGCCTACAAGGAGTACTTCCAAGACAATCCGCCCGCCCGGAGCGCGGTGGAAGCGGGCAACCTCCCGAAGGGCGTCGGCGTCGAAATCGAGGCCATCGCCACCAACGACTGAGACGGGACGCCGAGTACCCGTGACCCTCCGAGAAATCGTCGTGCGACCTCGCGTGAAGGCCAGCGTCCTCTGGGGACTGGTCGGCGTCCTCGCCTTTCTGGTCGCCCTTCAGGCGTACGAACTGGCGACGGGGTATCGCTACTCCCCGACGGTCAAAGCGGGTGCGGCCCTCGTCGTCGGCGTCGGCGCGACGGGGCTGTCGTATCTGGCCGAAGAACGGCTGTTCGGGTAGGACGGCGTTCCGAGTGCGGACCCCGGTGGGCCGTAATTCTTCGACAACCGTCCGTTCGGTAGCCGTAGTTGCGCAGTCCCCTCGGGAACCGGGCGTGACACGCGGCGCGATGCCGACGACCGGTCCGGGCGTGCGCGTCGGGAGTCGGCCGACGCGAAGGGAAGGGTTTAAGCGCCGGACGGAACTACGTTCGGCCGGGCCGGGATGGCCGAATGGCAAAGCGCACGCCTGGAAAGCGTGTCCCCTTACGGGGTTCTGGGTTCAAATCCCAGTCCCGGCGTATTTTCCTACGAACGACACGGTGAGCGCCTCGTGCGCTCGCATCACTGTGAGTAGGAAATCGATATCGGACGGGAGTTTCACCCCTGTCAGTCGCACGCCCGCGCAGGGAGCGAGGCGAGTGAGCAGGAACGTCTGACTCCGGTTCAAATCCCAGTCCCGGCGTTTTCGAGCGAGTTATCGACGCCGAGTCCCATCTTCGGTAGTGTCGGGAGGCTCTTTTGCGGCGACCGAACAGCGGTCGCGTGAGAGATGTGGTCGGTCGATGCTGAGAGCGACCTGAGAGCCACTTCGTGTATCTGCATCCGCTAAATTCCACCACCCACAAAGCCTATTATTAACACGTCAATTGTACAACATGCTGCCCCTGTCGCAGGCGACACGTCGAACCGCCCGACAACTGTGGCAGAATGGTCCCCAACCATGTCAGAAAACTACCGACACAACTCTACCATCGCGACCACCGGCGAAAGCGTATCGGTCAAAGACTATAGCCAGTTCCTCTGGTTCGAGGAGAGCGACGACGAAATCCAGTACCTCAAGAACCTCGATAGTAGCGGTTCGTCCAGTTGGCAGTTCAAGTCCGACACCGTTGCGTACGGTGATACCGTCGAGTTGCCGAGCAAATTGAACGGCATCGACGGCCACTACGTCGACGGCGACACTATCGGATTTCGCTATCTGGCGGACGGAGGAATGGAGCAGGTCTTCGAACACGACTCCGTAATCGTCCAGTCCGGCGACCAACTCTCCATTCCGTCGGAAACGCTTCCCCTGTTTTACGAGGACAGCGAGGACCGCTTCCACTATCTCGGAGCCTACAACAGCGGCTCGACGACGTACACGTTCAAATCTGACACCGTCGGATACGGTGACACGATTACGTTACCGTTCGACGCCGGATGCGTCGACGGGAAACTCGTCAACGACGGTGACTCCGTGGAACTCTACTACGTCGAACAGTAGGTAGCGGAGTCGCGATAATCAGTGAACGCCGACACCGTGGTTCACTCCCGCCTCCAATATTTTGTGCCCGCAAGGAGAAGTAGAGCGCCCGCGAGGAGGAACCCCCACGGTGTGAACCGGTCCGTTGCATCGAAGGGGAGAGCGACCTCCGTTCCGTCTCGGAACACGTCCCCGTCAGTGTCGCTCGCAGTCGGGTCGAGATTCAGCGTAAGTTCGCGAGCGTCGCGAACACCGTCGTCGTCAGTGTCTCCGGTCGTCGGATTCGTCCCCAGAGACAGCTCTCGCTGGTCGGTCAGTCGGTCCACATCGGTATCGCGCTCGCTCGGGTCCGTCGGGAGCGCCATCTCGTGGCCATCGAGTAGCCCGTCGTTGTCCGTGTCGGCGAGACCGGGGTCTGTGCCATGGCGTTCAAGTTCGGCTCTGTCCGTGAGTTCGTCACCGTCGTCGTCGGCCTCGACAGGATTCGTGTGGAACTCGTGGACCTCACGGCCGTCACTCAGCCCATCTCCGTCGGTGTCCCGTTCGTTCGGGTTGGTCTGGTAGTCGTGTTCCGATTCGTCGTTCAACCCGTCTCCGTCGCTATCGGTGGCCATCGCCGTGCCGGGAACCGCCAGTAGAACGAGCAGACACATCCCCAGAGCAGAAATCCTGTCAATCATACGCTACGAATCTGTGAGCGCGTACAAAAAGCATTGTGGCCCCCTCGGAGGGCAAAGACCCGGTAGGAGACCGGAATGAGGAGAGAC
Source organism: Halorussus sp. MSC15.2 (assembly GCF_010747475.1). NCBI lineage: Archaea > Methanobacteriati > Methanobacteriota > Halobacteria > Halobacteriales > Haladaptataceae > Halorussus > Halorussus sp. MSC15.2. Next base: position 208,347 of record NZ_VSLZ01000005.1, read on the forward strand.
GTGGACAGTCCGAACGCGTTCAGAGCAGCGTCACCAGCGCGGCGACGCCGAACCCGACCAGTCCGATGGCGTAGAACAGCAGACCCGCACCGAGCGGGTCGTCGGACTCTCGCGGGGCGAACACGCCGTCGCTGCCCTCGCTCAGTCCGTGGGCGGACCCCGCGGGATTGCCGCCCGACATCGGGGCACCGCCGCCGTCGAGGGCGGACCGTCCGATGAGGAGCAGACCGACGGCGATAGTCACCAGTATCGCGTACGGTCCCACGGGGTTCGGGAGGAGGTACGCGACGCCGACCGTTCCGCCTCCGAACAAAATCGTGTACTGGCCGAGGAATCGGGCGAAGAACTCCCAATCCATACCTGTGGTTCGCCAGACACTTACATAATCCTTTCTCCGGACGTGTCGCGGCGGAATGGTGCCGGAAACGCCGAATCGTTCGAGGTCGGCCGAACCGAAAGAGGTGAAAGCGAGACGTAGCTACGGCGTGCGAAGGCCCATCTTGAGCGCCCGCCGGGCGACCGTACCGCCGTGGTCGGCCGTCCGGTCCAGCGCCTCCAGTACCAGTGCCGCGTAGTAGGGGTCCGCCTCGCTCGCGTCGAACGAAGGGCGCGCCAGTAAGTCGAACTCCTCGGCGAGCGTCTCGCGCTGGTCGAGCGCGTCGTACGCGGTCTCGGGCGCGCGGCCGTCGATGGTCGCCTCGACCGCTCGCTCGACCACCCGCCGAGAGCGCCGGGCGTAGTCGGACAGTTGGGACTCGGCCGCTCCGGTCGGCGGGGCGTCCAGTTCCAGCGCGACGGTCGCGACGCGCTCGGCGGCCGACGCGACGCCTTCGAGTTCGCGGGCGATGGCGTAGTAGTCCAGCGCCGTGCGGCGGTCCACGTCCGGACGGTTCGGGCCTCGCGGCAGGCCGACGCGGCGCTCGACGCACCGATTGACGAACGCGAACTGGCGGTCCACGTCGTCGGGTTGCCGGAGGACCTCGCGGGCGCGGTCGTCGTCACCGTCGAGGAGGGCGCTCGTCGCGTTGCGGTGCATCGAGAGCGCGACGTAGCGCAGGTTCAGCACCGTCTGGCCGATGGAGAGACTCCCGGAGCGTCGCATGCTTCGGAAGGCGACGCTGTCGGTCGATTCGTCGGCGACCTCCAGTCCGATGAGGTCGTTTCCGGCGGTGGTCATCGCCCGGCGCTCGGCCGACGTGAATCGGTCGTCCGTGCGGAGCGTGAAGCGGTCCTCGCCCGCGACGTAGAGGGCGTACACCACCCACTGGAGTCGGTCGCCCGACAGGTGGCCGACCGACACGTCGGGGGCGTCGGTCCCGTCGCCGCGTTCGCACGTCCGGAGTATCAGCGTCCCGTCCTCGTGGGGGTAGAGGTAGACCTCGTTTCCGGCTTCGAGACCGTGGTCGGTCGCCCAGCCTTTCGGGAGCGACACGGTGAACGACGACCCGCCGACCGACTGCACCTTCCGGGAGATTTCGGTGTCGGTTGTCGAACTGCTCATCGGAGTCACCCGAACTTCCCGGTGATGTAGTCCTCGACGCGCTGGCTGTTGGGGTTCTCGAATATCTGGTCGGTCTCGCCGTACTCGACCAGTTCGCCGCCGGTGAGGAAGACGGCGGTCTGGTCGGAGATGCGGGCGGCCTGTTGCATGTTGTGCGTGACGATGACGACCGTGTAGTCCTCCGAGAGGTCGTCGATGAGGTCCTCGATTTTGGCGGTGGCGATGGGGTCCAAGGCGGAGGCGGGTTCGTCCATCAGGATGACTTCCGGGTCCACCGCGAGGCAGCGCGCGATACAGAGGCGCTGTTGTTGGCCGCCCGAGAGACCGAGCGCGTTGTCGTCGAGTCGGTCGCTGACCTCGTCCCAGAGCGCCGCCTGCCGCAGCGAGCGCTCGACCAGTTCGTCTTCCTTCTCGTCGTCGGCCCGGCCGAGGAGCCTATCGAGCAGTCCGTCGTCGATGTCACCGTGTTTGCGCGGGCCGTAGGCGATGTTGTCTCGGATGGACTTCGGGAAGGGGTTTGGCGCTTGGAACACCATGCCGACGCGCTTGCGGAGTTCCACGAGGTTTACACCGTCTTGATAAATCTCCTCGCCGTCGATTTCGACCGACCCCTCGACTCGCGCCGAGTTGATGCGGTCGTTCATCCGGTTCAGACACCGCAGGAACGTCGATTTCCCACAACCGGACGGGCCGACGAGCGCCGTGACGCTGTCCTCGGGGACGTCGATGGAGACGCCTTCGAGCGCGTGGTCGTCGCCGTAGAACACGTCGAGGTCCTCGACCGAGAGTTTCGGCGCGCCGTCGAACTCGTAGTCGGACCACGCCTCGCGGACCCGTTCCTCGGACTCGCCCGTCGTGGTGGTCGAAGCGGACGCTGACGCCGATGTCGAAGTTGATGCTGACGCCGGAGACGAGGCCGACGCCGAAACGGTGTCGTCGGCCCGTGGCGACTCTTCGGTACTGCTGTCGGTTCGGGAGGTGGATGTCGTGGTAGTTTCTGTCATTGTTCGAGCTTTCTGCGGAAGTAGTATCGAGTGGCGATGCCGACCGCGTAGAACGACAGCACGACCGCCAGCAACACCAGCACCAGACCCCACGCGAAGTTGTCGGGGTTGTCGAGCGACGGTCCCTGCACGCCCGCCGTGACGAGCGCGTACACCTGATAGGGGAGCGCGCTCGTCGCCTGCAGGAGTTCCGGGTTCGTCACGAACGGCGGGGTCGCGGTGAACTCGAAGCCGCCGATAACGTCGGCGGTCTGGCTGCCGGGGACGAAGGTGCCGCCCGCCATCGTCAGCAGGATGGGTGCGGTCTCGCCCGCGATGCGGCCGACGCCGAGGATGACGCCCGTGACGACGCCGGGGAGCGCGGCGGGGAGGACGACGCTCCGGATGGTCTGCCACTTGGTGACGCCCAGCGCGGCGCTGGCGTCGCGGTACTCGTCGGGGACCGAGAGCATCGCCTCTCGACCCGTGATGACGACCAGCGGGAGCAGCATGAACCCCAGCGTGAGCATGCCCGAGAGCAGCGACTTCTGCCCGCCGAACCGCGGGACGAGGAACGCGTAGCCGAACAGTCCGAAGACGATACTGGGCGTGCTCCACAGCCCGTTCGTCGCGATTTCGATGACCTCGGTGAACCGGCCCTCGTCGGCGTACTCGCTCAGGAATATCGCCGCGCCGACGCCCAGCGGGACCGCGAACAGCACCGCGCCGACGACCAACCAGACCGTACCGACGATTGCGGGGAGGACGCCGTCCACGTCGGCCAACAGCGAGACCCCGTTGGTGAGGAACGGCCACGAGACCGGCCAGACGATGGTGTAGCTGACGCCGAAGAGCGCTATCGTCGTCTCCGGGCCAGCGCCGAACGCGACCGTGACGCCTTCGAACAGCCCCGGCAGCCCTTTGACCGTCACGAACGCGACCAGTCCGACGAGGACGGCGACGATGGCGAGCGCGTTGAGATAGAGGAGGACGTGAGCGCCGACGTGACGGCCGCGTGCACCGAAGCCGCCGTACGCTTTCGCGGCCGACCAACCGGTGACCAGCGCGCAGAACTGGACGACAGTCGGGACGACGAAGGCGGGGAACAGCGTCGCTCGGAGCGACCCCAGCGGCCACGACCAGTCCGGACCGATAGTCCCAGTGAGGAAGACGAGGCCCGCGAGTATCGCCAGCGCGCCCGCCGGGAGCGTCGAGCCGATGTCCTCGCGCGGAACCACCGTCGTCGCGAACGCGACTCCGGCGGCGAGAAGCGCGACCGCCAGCCAGCCCGCGGGACCGAGACCGAGCGTCTGGGAACCGACCAGTCCGCCGACGACGAACCAGATTCCGGCGAACGCCGTCGCCGCGACCAGTCCGGCGTCGGCCTGCGGGTCCGTCGCGAACGCGCCGACGCGGGACCCGACGCCGAAGCCGACGACCGAGAGACCGAGGAGCGCGAGCAGCGCCCCGAGTACCGTCGGCATCGGGACGCCGCCGACCGAGTCGGTTATCGCGAGTATCTCGAACTGCGCCGTCAGACCGAGCGCGAACAGCAGCGCCGAGAGACCGACCGCGGCGGCCGCGACCCCCTCCAGCGCGGAGGTCCCCTCGCGGACGAGGGTACCGCGGTCGTCCTGCGTGAGGCTACTCATCGGTCGCCACCTCCGAGCTTCCGGCGCATGCGTTTCTCTATCAGTTGGGAGCCGACGCTGAGGAACAGGACGGTGACGAACAGGACGACGCCGGCCGCGAACAGCGCGTTGAACTGGAGACCGTGGGCGTTGCCGTACCGGGCGGCGATGAGCGACGTGAGGGTCTCGTACCCGTAGAAGACGTTGTAAATCGGGTCGGGGAGCGCCGGGCTGTTACGGAGCATCACCGTCGCGGCCATCGTCTCGCCGATGGCCCGGCCGACGCCCAGCAAGACGGCGGCCGAGACCCCGGAGAACGCGGCCGGGAGGGTTATCGACGACATCGTCTGCCAGTCGGTCGTCCCGAGCGCGAGCGACCCGCTCTTCATCGACTCGGGCACGCTGTTGAGGGCGTCCTCGGCCACCGAGACGACCGTCGGGAGCGACATCAGGCCCACCACGATGCCGACGAAGAGGTACGTCCCCTGTCCGACGAGTTCGAACTGGTCGCTCGCCCACGGACTGAGAATCGTGAACCCGATGAAGCCGTAGACGATGGAGGGAATCCCGGCCAGAATCTCGACGCCGGGTTTGACGAGTTCGCGGACCGTCGGCGGAGCGACTTCGCTGATGAACAGCGCGGCCGCGACGCCGAGCGGTCCGGCGACGAGCGTCGCGATGAGGGTCACCACGACCGTCCCGTGAATCATCGGGACCAACGAGAACTGTTCGGTCGTCACCGGGTCCCAGACGGTCCCGGTGAACAGTCCCAGACCGGGGACGCCCACGCCGTACACCTCCACGGTCGCGTACTCGAAGACTGGCCACGCTTCCGCGAAGATGAACACCGTGATGAGTCCCAGAATCAGGAGCGTCGAGACGGTCATCGTCAGCGTGAGCGCGTGTGCGGTCGTCGCTTGGTGGCGCAACCAGCCGTAGCCGACGGCGAGCAGGAACGTGAGGAACGCCACCACCGTCAGGGGCGAGGTCACGATGAATCCGACGAACGTGGCCAGCAGCGCCAGCGACCCCACGGTACCGGCCGCGAGCGCGGTTCTCTCGGTGTCTTCGACGAACGTGCGGGCTTCGGTCAGCTTTCGCTGGAACGCCTCGCGTACGCCAGTCCAGTCAGCTTCAGTCACGGATGCCATTTTGTGTAGTGTCGGTAGTGTAATCGAAAACGGAACGCGGAAAGTCACACCGGCGGCGAGTCACGCTGTCGGCCGTCGTTTCGGAGGGACCCGGCGACGTGCGTCGCAGGCCGCGTCGCGCGTTCCGGATACGTCGGTTCCCGTAGAGCGACGGCCGACAGTGTCCCCTACGCTTGGTCGGGGAGTTTCGCCTTCTCCTTCTCGATGTCCTTCGTCGGGAGCGGGATGTAGTTGTTCGCCTCGACGAACACCTTCTGGCCGAACGTCGTCAGGAACATGTTGATGAACGCGGCCTCGCGCTTGTCCACCCCGTTGGGGTGTTCGTCGGTCTTCTTCGTGTACATGTGGAGGTCCCGGTTGAGCGGATAGTCGCTGTCGAAGATGGTGTGATTCGCGCTCTTGTCCGGTTTGTACGTCGTGCCGTCGAACTCGATGGCGATGGGCTTGACCTGCTTGCCGGTGAACGCCAGCGCCATGTACGCGATGGCACCCTCGTTCTGCTGGACGACGGTCTTGACCTGCTGGTTCTGACCCTTCCGGGTGTCCACGCCCGGCATCGGGGCGTCGGCGGAACCGAGCATGTTGAGACGGAACGCGGTGTCGGTCCCCGACCCTTCGGCGCGGCCGACGCAGTAGATTTCCTTGTCGGGACCGCCGACCTGCTTCCAGTTGGTAATCTTGTTCTGGTAGATTTTCTTAATCTGCTTGCCGGTGAGTTTCTGGACCCCGGCGTCCCAGATGTCCTTGCTCACGACGACCGGTTGGCCGTCGCGGCCGACGACGTGGTCGACGTAGTTCTCCTTCGCTTTCTTCTCGCTGATGCCGAGTTCGGCCGTGATGGGACCCGAGGAGTTGCCGATGTCCACGAGACCGTCGCGGACCGACTTACACCCGGTCCCGGAGTGGCTCAGGCCGACCGTCGTGGGGAACGGCGGGTTCGCCTGCTTGCCGGTAGCCTCGAACCCGTAGAGGCCCGCGAAGTAGTCGGCGAGACGCTTGTCGGTCTGAATCTCGTCCCATCCGGGGACGGTTCCCTCGCTGGACGACCCCCAGTACTCGCCGTCGCTCGGCGGCGCGTTGGAGTTCCAGTACGAACTGCCCTTGTTCGAGATGGGGTACACCGTCGAGGACCCCTCGGCGCTGAGCATCGACGTGTCCATCCCGCCGGACTGCTGGGTCTCCTCGCTCTGGGTGGTCTCGTTTCCGGAGTCGCCCCCGGTGTCGTCGGTACCCGACGTGGTCGTGTCGGGACTGTCGTTCGAACTCCCCGAGCAACCGGCGAGCGCGGTCGTCGCACCTGCACCAGACGCGAGCAGGAACATCCGGCGCGATACGTCGTCGGACTGTCGGCCTTGGTCGGACGTCATCAGGTAATGAGACCCCGAACTAGATTAAGTAGGCTTATAATTTCAGAATATATCGACACAGGCCGGTAATAGCTGACACATCGAGGCCTGTGTGAAAGTGACCCATAGAGATTCTACATAGCTCTCCGGACGCGTCCTTACTCTCGGCCGACGAAACAACGAGTGCTGTCGGACAGGGCGGCCCCATGTTCCACCCGACTGCCCCATAACGAGGAGGTCCGCGGTCGAACCGACCCGGTCGAACCGAGCCTCAGCGTATAAACCCCCGCGAAGTAACAGGCCGTGGCGGCGGCGGTTCTTTGAGAACTATTCCCAGATGTTCGCGCGGTACCGAGTTTCTGCGCGTCGATTTCCGGAACGGAAGTGCGACGTTACTCCGTGTTACCAATTCGCTTGGAAGAAAGGGTTTATATAGAAGCACAATCATATCTTCGGTTGTACTATGAGTCAGCGAGGACAGCGAATGCAAGGCCAGCCGATGATAGTAATGTCCGAGGAGTCCCAGCGCGTCAAGGACAAAGACGCTCAGGAACACAACATCACCGCCGCCCGCGCAGTCGCGGACGCGGTGCGTTCGACACTCGGACCGAAAGGGATGGACAAGATGCTCGTCGACTCGATGGGCGACGTGACCATCACCAACGACGGCGTCACCATCCTCAAGGAGATGGACATCGACAACCCGACGGCCGAGATGATTATCGAGGTCGCCGAAACCCAAGAGGACGAAGCGGGTGACGGCACCACGACGGCCGTCGCGGTCACGGGCGAACTCCTCAAGAACGCCGAGGACCTCCTCGAACAGGACATCCACCCGACCGCCATCATCAAGGGCTTCCACCTCGCCAGCGAGAAGGCCCGTGAGGAAATCGACAACGTCTCCGAGAACGTCGATACGGACGACGAGGAACTCCTCCGCAAGGTCGCCGAGACCTCGATGACCGGCAAGGGTGCCGAACTCAACAAGGAGGCGCTCTCCCAGATTATCGTCGACGCGGTCCAGCAGGTCACCGTCGACGGCACGGTCGACCTCGAATACCTCAAGACCGAGACCCAGACCGGCCGCTCGGCCGGTGACTCGGAACTGCTCAAGGGCGCAGTCATCAGCAAGGACCCTGTCCACGACAACATGCCCAAGAGCGTGGCCGACGCCGACGTTCTCCTGCTCAACGAGGCCATCGAAATCGAGGAGACCGACGTGGACACCAGCGTCAACATCGAGAACCCCGACCAGCTCCAGAACTTCCTCGACCAAGAGGAACAGCAGCTCCGCGAGAAGGTCGACAAAATCGTCGAGACGGGTGCGGACGTCGTCTTCTGCCAGAAGGGCATCGACGACATGGCCCAGCACTACCTCGCGAAGGAAGGCATCCTCGCGGTCCGCCGCGTCAAGAAGAGCGACGTCGGCTTCCTCAAGGAAGTCCTCGGCGCGAACGTCGTCTCGGACCTCGACAGCGCGACTGCCGAGGACCTCGGCCACGGCGACGTGACCCGCGACGACGGCGACGAACTGTTCTACGTCGAAGGTGAGAACAGTCACGGCGTCACGCTCCTGCTCCGCGGTTCGACCGACCACGTGGTCGACGAACTCGAACGCGGCGTCACCGACGCGCTCGACGTCGTGGCCCAGACCGTCTCGGACGGCCGCGTCGTCTCCGGCGGCGGTGCCATCGAGGTCGAAGTCGCCCGTCGCCTCCGCGACTACGCCGACTCCGTCTCCGGCCGCGAACAGCTGGCCGTCGAAGCCTTCGCTGACTCCCTCGAACTCGTCCCGCGCGTCCTCGCCGAGAACGCGGGTCTCGACTCCATCGACACGCTCGTGGACCTGCGCTCGGCCCACGAGAACGGCGACGAACGTGCCGGCCTGAACGTTCACAGCGGCGACGTGGTCGACACGCTCGACGCGGGCGTCGTCGAACCCGCTCACGCCAAGGAGCAGGCCGTCTCCAGTGCCACCGAGGCCGCGAACCTCGTCCTCAAGATTGACGACATCATCTCCGCCGGCGACCTGTCCACCGACAAGGGTGACGACGAGGCAGGCGGCCCCGGCGGCGGCATGGGCGGCATGGGCGGCATGGGCGGTATGGGCGGCGCGATGTAAGTTCGGCCACCACCGAACTTCGTAGACCGTCGATTTGAACTCGACGCCTCCCGCCGCACCGTCCGACGCAACGTCGAACTGTCCGCATATTTTCGACCGAGTTCCTGCTTCTTCCGAGCCGATTCCACCGCTCTCGTTCCGCGCAGCAATCTTGCGCGATTCGATGGTTTTAGGTACTTTATAGTGCGGGCGGTCGAATCTCTCTCGTATGGAGACGCTCCTGCTCAATCGGGACGCCGTAGACGAGAACACGCAGATGGAGGAAGTCATCCGGGCCATCGAGGATGCGTTCGCCGCGTACGCTCGCGGAGACGCCCAGATGCCCGCGAAGTCCTACATCGACCTGCCCCAGTACAACGGGGACTTCCGGTCGATGCCCGCCTACCTCGAAGCCGAGGACTGGGACGCCGCAGGTATCAAGTGGGTCAACGTCCACCCCGACAACCCCGAGGACTACGACCTGCCGACCGTGATGGGCACGATGGTCTACTCGAACCCCGAGAACGCCTTCCCGCTGGCCATCATGGACGGCACCGAGTTGACGATGAAGCGGACCGGCGCGGCCGCCGCCGTCGCCACCGACCACCTCGCGGTCGAGGACGCCACCACGATGGGCGTCATCGGCGCTGGCGTCCAGTCGTACACCCAGTTGGAGGCCATCTCGAAGGTCCGCCCCATCGAGGAGGTCGTCGTCAGCGACCTCGACGAGGAGCGCGTCGCGGACTTCATCGCGTACTTCGAGGACGAGTTCGACGTTCGCGCCGGGTCCATCGAGGAGGCCGCCCAGTGCGACGTGCTCTCGACGGTGACGCCGGTCGAAGACCCCATCGTCTCGCGCGAGGCCATCGGCGAACACACCCACGTCAACGCCATGGGTGCCGACGCCGAGGGCAAGCACGAACTCGCCGACGAGATTCTGCTCGACTCGAAACTGGTCATCGACGACCACGCCCAGACCACTCACTCGGGCGAAATCAACGTCCCGTACCACGAGGGCGTCCTGACCGACGACGACATCTACGGCGAACTCGGCGACATCGTGGTCGGTGACATCGAGGGCCGAACAGACGAGGACGGCATCACGGTGTTCGACTCCACCGGTCTCGCCATTCAGGACGTCGCTGCCGCTCACGTCGTCTACGAACACGCCGACGACAACGACAACGGCTACCCCTTCGACCTCATCGGCACCGAGACCGAGACCAAGTAATCGCCGTCAGCGAACTCGGTCGGTCGGCGCTTTGCGAGCGAAGTACCCCGTGATTTTCGAGACGACCCAGACGATGACGATGAACGGGAGAAACGGAATCAACAGCACCACGAGACCCAGAAAGTACGCGATACCGATGGTCGTCATCTCGGCGTCCGGTCGGCCGCGATAACTCGGCGTGACCGTCCGAACCACCTTCTTCACCGGTTCGGGCACTGCACCCTCGCCTCCCGCCCCGTCGGAGGACCCCTCACTCATGACTGACGTATCGACGACCGGCGGGATAAGCGTTTGCGACCGTCCTGTCGCGTTCGGGACCCACTCGACTCACAGCAAGTCGTCCCGGAGGTACGCCTCGTCGCCCTGCACGCCGGAGAACGCCGACGCCGGAATCGTGTACTGGTCGTCGCTGCGGTCCCAGTCGAGTTGCCGCATCACGTCCTCCGGGACGTCGTTCCAGTTCGGGTCCACGTAGGCGGTGTCGCCGACGACGTCGGTGATGGTTGCGATGCGCTGGTTGCTGTTGACGACGGCCTTCCCCTCGTCGTCGTCGGAGAGTTCCGGAGCCATGGACGAGACGATACGACCACCGCGGGCAAAACGTCGGTGGCCGATTACCGCCTCCGTCTGGCGATTAGCAGATGCGGCCAAAGGGCTACTCGTCGATGGTCGATACCCGTCGGCGTCTCGGTAGGAGCCAACTCCAGTCGGCGTCTCGCTACGGAATCAAATCCTCGCGGAGTCGGACCTGACTGTTCTGAATCGCGGTTACCTCGTCCTCGTCGATGGTGTGGTGGTCGTCGCCCTCCTCCCAGTCGAGCGCGTCGCGCAGGTCCTCGGGAACGTGGTCCCAGTCGGGGTCCACGTAGGCGGTTCCGCTCCGTACGTCGGTGACGGTCCCGATTCGCTCGGTGTCGCTCACGACGGTCTTGCCGCGGTCGTCGTCGGAGAGTTCCGCAGTCATAGCGGCGAGCAATTCGGTCGCTCCAATCAAAGTCTCGGTGGCCGACCGCCGTCTCCGTCGGGCGATTCTGCGTCGAAAAGGTGTAGCGGACGAACGGGAGCCGTCCGCGGCGCGGCCGTCGTGCTACGCCGCCTTCGGTTCGTCCGTGGTCCGGACCTCGGGCGTCATCTCGTGGGACAGCGCCATCAGGTTGAACACCGGAGAGCGGCGCACCCCCTCGCGGAGCGTCTCGGCGTCCTCGTCGGTGAGGTCCGGACCGCTCACGTCGATGTCTATCTCGAAATTGTCGTAGGTCTCGTCGGACCGTTCGGTCCCGTGGACGCCGAAGAGCACCCGCGGGTCGAGGTCGACTCCGACCGTGGTTTCGAGTCCGTCGAGGTCGATGTCGTTCTCCATCGCCACGATGCCGACGGTGGCGTTGATGCACCCGGTGAGTCCGGCCAGCGCGACCTCGACGGGTTCCGGCCGGTCGGCCGGGTCGACGAACCCCGCGTCGGCTTCGACCTCCTTGTGCGCGCCGAGTTGGAACGTGAACTCGCGGGTCTCCCGCCGGATGTCTTCGCCGCCGTACTTGTACGCGTCGAGTTTCGCCAGCGTGTGCATCGCTCGTCCCTCGGCGACGCCGCGAGCACCGAGTCCGAGCATCGCTTCGTCGGGTTTTTTGGTCATGTTCTCGACGAACGTGCCGTACTGTTCCAGGTTCACTCCGTGTTCGATGGTCTCGTGGGCCATGAGAGAGGGTACACCGGTAGAAACCTTAGCTACTTTTCATTACGTGATAGGATGTCCGCGAGTAACCCTCTCGCTTTCGCGACCTGAACGATGACACGACCGGGGAGAACGCCATCCCGGCGAGCAGTCGGCGAGTAGCACGTCGGCGACCTGTCGGTCGGACCGACTGGTGTTGAAACGTTGCGGTACTGTCCGCGTGTCAGGCCATCTCGGGAGCGAGTTCACCGAGGCAGTGCGCGACCGACTTCGGGACGCTCTCGCCGAGCGACAGGCGGTTGGTCGCGGTCGAACTGGGGTGATGAGTGCAGCATCACTCCCCGAAGTCCGGTCGTCCGACCGTCCCGGACCGAGGAAGGGGCGCACGCCGAGACCGTAGACGAGGCCGTACGAGAGCGCGAGCGCCAGTACGTACGCGAGACCGAACCCGAGAATCGGCTCCGACGGCGTCGCACCGAACAGGTCCAACAGACGCGGCACGCCGAACGGGAGCAGGAAGCCGAGGACCAGCATCGTGACGACAACCTCGATGCGCCGGTCGTGGGCGTCCTGCGAGTCGGTAGTGCCCGGCGCGGGCGAACGTGCTCGGACCCACAGCGCCCCGGCGAGGAACGCCGCGACGACGAAACCAGCGAACGCCCACGAGAGGTCGAGCGACATCGCCGTCCGGGTGGTTCGGAGGTACCACACGACCGCCAGAAAGCCGAGTAGGAAGACGTACGCGCCGGTTATCGCCCACTGGAACCCGCCGACGAGCGCGACCGCGAGCGCCGACCGGGCGGTCGCCTCGACCGGCGAGTCGTCCCCGTCGGAGTCGAACATACCGGCCCAACGGCGTGGCAGAGAAAAAGCGTTGTCGGCGCGGCGCTGTCGGGACGGCTACTCCAGCGCGACCAGTTCGTCGTCGAGCATGTCGCCCAACACGTCGCGGGCGTGACCGTCGGGGTCCACGCCGTCGTAGACCGCCTTCACCTCGCCGTCGGCCAGGACGAAGGTGGTGCGCGCGGCCGCACCGCTCGAGGTATCGACGCCGAAGGCGTCGGCGATGTCGCTCTCGGGGTCGGCCAACAGGTCGAACCGTATCTCGTACTTCTCGGCGAACTCCTCGTGGCTCTCGACGTCGTCGGTCGAGACGCCGAAGACCGAGACCCCGGCGTCGTGATAGCTCTCCAGTTCCCGGTCGAACTGCTCGGCCTCGGTGGTGCAACCGGGCGTGTCGTCTCGCGGGTAGAAGTACAGCACCGTCGGCTCCGAGAAGTCGAGTTCCACGGTTTCGCCGCGCTGGTTCCGGGCCTCGACCGTCGGTGCCTCGTCGCCGGTTTCGAGCGTCATAGCAGTGAGTTACGGACGGGACCGGAAGGCGTTTGCGCTTAACTGATGTCGATGCGGTGAGACTCTCCCTCTTGCGCTCCCATCTTGGGCAACGTCACCGTCAGCACGCCGTTCTGGAACTGGGCGGAGACGTTCTCCTCGTCCACCTCCTCGGGGAGCGTCACCGACCGACTCACCGACTGGTGGCGGCGCTCCTTCCGGATGTATCGGCCGTCGTCGCCGTCGCCCTCCTCGGACCCCTCGGACTTCTCGGCCTGAATCTGGAGCGTCTCCCCGCGGAGCATCACGTCGATGTCCTCCTTGGTGTAGCCGGGGAGGTCCGCGGTGACGACCAACTCGTCGCCGCGGTCGGCCACGTCCACGGCCGCGCCGCCCCGTCCGCCGGTCAACTCGCTCATTCCCGAACCGCCCATCGACTCCTCGACCTGACGGCTCATGCGGTTCATCATCTCCTCTATCTCCTTGAACGGATTCCTACGTCCTGACATTGTGTCCCCCGGGCGTTCGGTCGCCCGGTCGGAACTGCGACGCCACACTCCTTAAAAATTCAGTCGGCGCCGCTCGTCTCGACGACGTATTTTCGCACCGAGAACGCGACTGCGGTCCTTCGACGGAGACGGTCTCGCCTCCAGAGTTAACACCTCGCTCTCAGACGACATGTTCCGTGTCGTAGGACCCCAACTTCCGGACCCAGCCTTTCTCCGCAATCTCCTCGATGTCCGCGATGGCCGCCTGCGCGCGGTCCTCGTAGAGTCCGGCCTCGAAGTCGATGTGGAACACGTAATCGCCGAGTCGCTCGCCGCTCGGCCGCGATTCGACCCGCGTCAGGTTGATGTCGCGGTCGGCGAACGGTTCGAGGAGTTCGAGCAGGAGTCCGGGGTAGTTGGCGTTCGGGTAGACCACCAGCGAGGACTTGCCGCCCGCGTCCGACCGCTCGTGGGTGGGCGCGATGACGAGGAATCGCGTGGCGTTCGAAGTCCGGTCCTGAATCCCTTCGGCGATAACTCGGAGGTCGTCGCCCTCGTGAGCGTTGGCCGGGTGACCGATACCGGCTACGTCCGGGTTCTCGCGGGCGTGTTCGACGCCGCGCGCGGTACTGGCGACGGCTTCGAGTTCGACGTCGGGGTACTCGGAGTCGAGGTAGCTACGGCACTGCGCGAGCGCCTGAGAGTGGCTGGCGACGACCGAGAAGTCCTCGCCCCGAGCGAGCAACGCGTGCCGGATTGGAGTGACGATTTCCTGCACGGCGGCGACCTCTCGGTCGGTCAGCGCGTCGAGCGTCTCGGTGACGCTCCCCTCGATGCTGTTCTCGATGGGGACGACGCCGCGGTCGAACTCGCCGTCGGCCACCGCCTCCACGATGGCGGTGACGGACTCGCGGAAGTCCACGTCGTCGGTGACTGCGCTGGCCGCCCGATGGGAGTAGGTGCCCTCTGGACCGAGCGTGACTGCTTGCATGTGGTGGTTGTTTCGAGGAAACGGATAAAAGCCCGTCGGGTGTGACAGATTTCCGTGAGCGACGAGCGCCGGATGGACCCACTGTAAGACCGCGGTCGAGGACCCGAGAAGTCTGGGGTCCGATGCTGTGGCGGGCGAGACCTGTCGCATTCCGGACCCGAAACGCAGGGGTCGGCGAGTCACTCTCCGCCGAGTCGGAACGTCCGCCGCCGGACGTACCCGCAACTCGGACAGAGGTGGCGGTACTGGACGCGGTCGCCCGTGGTCTCGGCCACCCACCGACCGTCGGCGTCTTCGTATCGGCACTTCGGACAGACGAGGTCCGTCTCCTCGAAGCGCGACCGGAGTCGCTCGAAGGGGGAACGTCCGCCGTTTCTGGAGTGGGACATGTTTTGTTGTACGGTATCAATTGGCATAGTTCCTTGGTAGGAGTGGGGCCACCGCTTTTTGACTTCGGTTATACTACCGACTCTGCGGCGAAATTCTGTCTGTCAGGCATAATTATTAGATAGTAAATAAATTGTCAGTGTGCGAGAAAAACAGCCCATGGGTATAATTGAAACCACTTCGCTGACAAAACGCTATGGCGATGTAACCGCCATCGAGGACCTCCATCTTACGGTGAGGAAAGGCGAAGCGTTCGGATTCCTTGGTCCAAACGGCGCAGGCAAATCCACCACTATCAACATCCTTCTCGGATTTCTCGAGCCGTCGAGCGGGAGTGCGTGCGTGTTGGGCCACGACGTGCAGACCGAATCGAAAGCATTGCGTCGGCGTATCGGAGTAGTTCCGGAGGGCACGAGCGTCTACGAACAACTGACGGGACGAAAGCACGTCGAGTTAGCGACCCGGATGAAGAACTGCGACGACGACCCCGAGGACCGCCTGCGCTACGTCGGACTCGACCCCGAGGACTGGGACCGGAGAGCGGGGGACTACTCGAAAGGGATGCGCCAGCGACTCTCACTGGCGATGGGGCTGGTGGGAAATCCCGACCTCCTAATTCTGGACGAACCGACGTCAGGTCTCGACCCGAACGGGATGCAGGACGTGCGTGATATTATACGCGAGCAAACAGACGCTGGGCGGACAGTGTTTATGTCGAGTCATCTCCTCGCAGAAGTCGAGTCTGTCTGCAAGCGGGTCGGCATCATGAACGATGGCGAGTTGGTAACTGTAGACGAGGTAGACCGACTCCGTGAGACGGCAGTCGGCGACGCGGACGTGAAACTCAGCGTCGAAGCGGTTCCCGACGAACTCGACTTGACCGCAATAGAAGGAGTGACCGACGTGACGATAGCGGATTCGACGATTCGCGTGGCCTGCTCGAAGCGCGACACGAAAATGGCCGTCATCAGACACGTAGATCAGATAGCGACCGTAACCGACGTCGTTGCGGAGGACATCTCGCTCGAAGCCGTCTTCGAGACTTACACCGAGGACAGACGGATAGTGGAGGAATCGGCATGAGTATCAGTGACGTCGTCCGAACGGACCTGAGCGTCCTCAGGCGTTCGAAGCTCTCATGGGCGGTCCTCACTGTTCTCCTGTTCTCTACTGCGGGGGCGTTCTATCGGTCGATAAATCGAACACCGGTCGGGACGGCCGAGAAGGGCATCACCGCAATCGCGTACGGTGCGATGATTGTGATTCCAATCACGGCCCTCGTTGCTTCTGCGTTCGCTATCGCTGCGGAGCGCGAGAACGGAACGATACGGTTCCTCCTCGGCTTCCCGAACGAACGAGTCGAGGTCGTTCTCGGAAAAGTTCTGTCTCGGGCTATCCTCGTCAACGGCGGACTCGCGCTCGGATTTCTCGCTGTCGCACTATTAGCGGTCGTCGGGGCTGACAGACCCCGACTTATCACGGTCGGCCAGTTCGCACTCTTGACGATGTTGTTCGCCACCTCCTACGTCGGTCTCGCGGTGGGAATCTCCGCCGGAGTAACGACCCAGATACGCGCAATCGGGGGGACTATAGTGGCGTACCTCTTTTGGAGCATCTTCTGGCTTCCCGGTTTCCCCTACTCGGTCGCGGTGTACGTAGAGAATCTTTTAGCAAAGATAGTCGGACACGAACTCGGTCGGACGACCGTCGTACACATCGAGGTTCTCAATCCACCGACGGCCTACATGCAGACGGTACAGGTTTTGGGACCGTCGTTCGAGGAGTTCTCGAGGGGGTCATCGATGGCGAGCGCACTCGTCGAGCCGAGCGTCGCCATCGGGTCGCTCGTGGCGTGGACCGTCCTGCCGCTCGCGTTCGGCTACTGGCGGTTCAGAGCCGCCGAGATAAACTAAATAGGAATTTTCGGTTATCGATTCAGCGTGTGAATCGCGTGCCCGAGTGCTGTATCAAAACGGCTTTCCACGACTCAGGTTTGAACATAGTTTGGTTCCCATCTCCGAGAAACAGTCGTATCGTCATGTTTCAAGGTCACGTTCTGTATTGCCGAGAACCCGACGATACGACGAACGCCATAATAAGATACTTAAGATAATAATTAGAAATTAATCACGATGGCTGCTATCGAGACTTCGGGCTTGACGAAACACTACGGCGATATCGTCGCCGTCGATGATTTAGATTTGGTCGTTGAAGAAGGTGAAGCATTTGGATTTCTTGGTCCGAACGGGGCCGGTAAGTCAACGACTATTGATTTGCTTCTGGGTTTTCTGACACCGACTCGTGGGAACGCGGAGATACTAGGCCACGACGTAGAATCAGAATCAAAGACAGTTCGAGAGCAACTCGGTGTCCTTCCCGAAGGAGCCAGCACCTACAGTAATCTAACAGGAATAGAACACGTGGATTTAGCAATTGAGATGAAAGGCGGTGCTGACGAGACTGAAGAGTTGTTGGAGTACGTCGGACTATCACCGGAAGATTGGGACCGTCCCGTCGGTGGCTACTCGAAAGGGATGCGCCAACGTCTCGCACTCGGGATGGCACTGGTCGGCGACCCCGAGATGCTACTTCTCGACGAACCATCCAGTGGACTGGACCCTTCCGGGATACGTGATATTCGGAATATCATCGAGGATCAGGTCGACGCGGGACGAACTGTTTTTTTCTCCAGCCACATTCTTTCGGAAGTAGAGTCTGTCTGTGAACGGGTTGGAATTATGCGGGACGGGACGCTCGTCACTGTAGACGAGGTCGAAAAACTTCGTGCGGCAACTGTCGGCGATGCGGAAATCAAACTCCGTGTTGAGACTGTTCCTAACCGCCTCAATCTCTCGAATATCGATAACGTGAGTGACGTGAGGACGAAGAACGATACGATTCGTGCGACCTGTTCGACGCCGTCCGCGAAAATCAGCGTGATTAATCAGGTGGACGAAGAAGTGGAAATTACAGATGTCGTAGCTGAGGATACTTCTCTCGAAACAGTGTTCAATACGTACGTGCAGAACGGCCGGTCGGAAGCAACGGGGGACTCGCCATGAGCGTCAGGTTAATCCTCCGGCAAGACCTGCTGGCGCTACGTCGAACGAAACTAGTGTGGGCAGTACTACTCTTCTGTCCGTTACTCGTATTTGGAGGATTTTATGCAGTGGTTAGTAACCAAACAGGTACTAATCAAACGGTTCTTCTCGGCCTTCTCGGAATAGTTTTCCCGATACTGGTGTTCGTCCCGATGCTCTCGTTGGTGGTCTCGGCCTTCTCGATAGCGAAAGAACGGGAACAGGGAAACATCCGGTTTTTACTTTCGTTTCCCAACGACCGACGGGAGGTCGTCCTCGGGAAATTTTGTTCTCGAAGTTTGCTGACCGCCGGCGGTTTACTGGTAGGGTTCGTTCTGGCTACGCTACTTTCCGTATTCCTTACTGGTACTCTGAATATCGGGATGTTCCTGACCTTCTCGGTGTTGACGCTTCTCCTTATGACGTCCTACGTTAGTATCGCTACCGGTATTTCCGCCACTGTGACTACCCAGTCGCGTGCGATAGTCGCATCGATAGGAGCGTACCTCGTCTGGAACGTCTTCTGGATTCCCGCTGTCCCGAACTCGATTCCGTCACTTCTAGAGCAACATTTCGGTCTTTCCAATTCTTCACTGATACTCTTAAGGATGGGTAGCCCATCGAACGCGTACCTTCAGTCGATACAGTACGTCTCTCCGAGAACTGAGAAGTTAGTAGAAACTATGTCGGCGGGGTCTGAATTGGGCTCTCCGTTGGTCGCGGTAAGTATGCTCATCGTCTGGTCCGTGCTTCCACTCGTACTGGGATATTGGCAGTTCCAGAAGGCAGACATATCCTAACTTTACGACTCTTAATTCATTGTTGATATTGGGATACGTTTCCAATATATTACAGCCATAATATCCAATACAGTGCAATATACTCAAATTACCACTCCCACACACACCATCAAATGATTAGAATTAAGTTCTTCTATTATAATCAGGTTTACAAATATCCAAGAAAAACCGAAGTGGATTGGATCGACGCCAGATGCTAAAAGAATCTGCCGCCGGCGCGCTCGTCGCGTTTGGGGGTACGACTGCCGCTAGTGCCAAACAGGACGTTGGACTCACGAAAACCGAAGAGGAGGCCGTCATCGAGGAGTACAAAGACGCGGCAATGGTTCGAGAAGCAGTGCACGAGCAAACGGACCTACTGAAGGAACTCGAAGCAGATGGTGTTCTCGACGAACAGACCATCGACGATCTCGAGGAACTGAGCGAACCCTCCGACAACGTCGGGGAGCACGTGACCGCCTACCGACACGGCTACCGGCACACGCCACGAATCAAGATTTTCCGTCGCGTAGACGCCGGATTCCTGTCGCTCTCCGTCTTCCCGGAGGAGGACACCGCTCACGCTACGCTGAACCCCGTCGAAAATGGTGAGCCGCTCGGTAAGGACCACCTCGTGAAATACGGAAGTATGCCGGAACCAGACCCGGACGGATGTGTCGATCCGGGGCACTGTCAGGATTGTTCCGATTGTTCCGAAGAGTGTTGTGCGCGGGACCCTCAGGGCGACTGTACCCAGTGGTGTACTCAGTGTGACTGCGATTGTGTCTGCTGTGACTGTGGTGTCCTCTGTAGTAGCTACTGCGCATAACTAAGAGCAAAGACGGGTCGAGAACTGCGCTACGGAGTAGCCTCGTAGCGTCTACCGGCCGACCCTTCGGTCGGTTTTACTAGTCACAGAGTGGATACGTAGAGTCGCTCTAACGGTTCAGCGTGTGAATCGCGTGCCCGAGCGCGTTTTCGGCGGCCTCCATCACGGCCTCCGAGAGCGTCGGGTGGGTGTGAATCGTCGCGGCCACATCCTCCAGCGTCGCGCCCATCTCGATAGCCAGACCGAGTTCGGCAATCAGTTCGAAGGCCTCCGGTCCCACAATCTGCGCGCCGAGCAGGAAGCCGCTGGGTTCGTCCGCGACGATGCGGACGAAGCCGTCGGCGTGGCCGGTGGAGTAGGTCCCCTCCGGACCGAGCGTGACTGCTTCTATACGTTTTCTGTTTCGCGGAGGGGTGAAAAGAGCAGTGGCTGTGACAGAACTTTAGCAAGGGATAAAGTGATTTGAACCACGCTGCCGGAATTCTCCTGTACGAATAGAAATAGTAGTATGTTCTACACGCACCCATCTAATAGTTAGGTTTAATAACAATTATATCATTATATAATATGAAATGGAAGACGAAAATCAGTCAAAGAGAGAAGAGTCAAAGAACAAAGCGTCAATCACCCGACGAGGAGTCCTTGGGGTATTAGGTGCAACCGCTGGTGCAACCGTTAGCTCAGGATTTACTAAACCGGTTTCTGCAGACTCTGTAGATATAACCGATCTCCGGGGTTCAGTAAGAACGCTGTTTGAAGAAGTGGGAGAACCAGCAATCGTTAACCAAAATGTGAATGTTTATCATGGTGATTTTACCCTGAAGGTTATTCGATTCGAAACCAAAGTCGGTGCCATCACTCACCGAGAGGTTCTTAATTCGAAAGTTGAAAAGTTCGATCGGGGGGACACGTCCACAGGATTCGAACTAAAGGACCTTACTGAAGAGATTCAGCGAAAGCTCCCCACTCGGTTCAATAGCGTCCCCATAGGAGTTGAACTCCACATGAAGGTGGAAAATAATGGAATGAGTCTCAGCACTACCGTAACTGAGAAAGAACAGGAACAACTGTCAAATTTTGTCGATACTGGTGAATTTATTGCACGACACACTGATGGCTCCTACTTCATCAGGACTGCGGACGGCAATGTGTTCAAAGTTTCTAGTGAGACAGATCGGCCAAACATAAGACAACCTTCGGTCGAAGAAGTCGCAAGCGAGCAAATTAACGCAGATGCATGCTTCGATTGTGGTACTAATGCTCCCGAATGTGCTAGTAATTGTTTCAATGCTTGTGCCTTTGTCATTGGAAATGGCGATCCCCTGCATTGCGGTGAATGTATTGCCCAACACTGCGTGGGTTTAGACGTAAAAGCCTGCGCAAAATGCATCGCTAGCCTGCCAGAATCTATTCGATAAACGGTTTTCTACGTACCTCTTTTGCGTTTTCGGGAGGAGTAAACTTGAAGAGAGAGCAATCAATCTCGATGTTAAATTCAACCTCCTCAAACGTTTTCATGAGGAAGTACACCCCGTCCGGAACATCCCCGAGTGAATCTGTCTGCAACAGTGGCATCTCTTGGATGTTGGCCCGTGCCTCCTCCTTGATGGGGAACCAGTATTCGTCGTCTATCCACAGAGTTATGTACTCGTATCCTCGGTAGAGGGAATCCGCGTCCGCTGTCGGTCGAAACGACAGGACGTGTGTCTCTCGACCTGCGACGGTCTCCCTCCCATCGTACGTCACGTCGAAGTTCGATTTGGGAGAGGACCCAATTAACGTCGCGTCCGTGTTGGGATTAGGTCGACCCTCGGCCGGGTCGAAATCGAGACTGTGATACTTTTTCGCTTCACGGTCATACAGTATCACTCCATCTCGATTCTGTATCATGAGATCTACGCCCTCGAATTCAGGCGTCGGGTCGTGCGTGACGCCAAGGTCGAAATCGAACTCGTCGACGGTTTCCACGGACAGTTGTTCGTTGCGAGTTCTGTTCGGAAGATCCTCCCACAGTTCAAGTCGGACCGTTCTCAGGCCGCCACCGTATTTTTCGGTTTTTCGTTTCGTCCCGTGAATGGTGTCCGGCAAATTGTCCGTGGCCTGGAGTTCGTCGAGGATTTCCTCGACTGAAGGCGTATCCTCATTCGTGGTCATGGCTTCCACATCGTCCTACAGTTAAGTAGATACACATATATAAAACGCGGTCGAGATGTGTCGGGGCTACCGCTATCGGTTCATCAGTGGATACTGTTACCACAACTGCATCCGCAACAGTACCCGCGGCCGCTCTGATCCTTGAGTCAATCATCACCGCTACCGCACCCGCCCCAGCACCCACATCCGTCACCGCTCCGTATCCTTGTCCATATCAGACCACCTAGAGGTATGTGATAGTTACTTACAGGAGGGTATTAGAAACCTATAGGTGTCTTTAGAGGAGCAATCCCGCGAAGGAGACGGTTGATTACTCCAGTTCGCCCGACTCCCCGTCGTCCATCGACTCGGTGGCCTCGAGGCCGGAGAACGCACCGCTGGCGACCGCGGCGTCGAACTCGTGGGGCGGTCCGCCGAGACGGGACTGTGGTGCTGATGGTCGGGCAGAACGTCAAGGCCGGACTCCGCATCGCCGACCGAGGCTACGTCCTCGACGTGGGTGAGAACCGCCACGAGGAATCGGTAAACGAATTCCTCGACAGCGAAAGGGTTCGAGACGCCTACCTCGGGAAGTGACGCTATCGAACCCTTCTACCGTCTCGGCGAAACACGGAGAACGACGAAATGATGGGAAGGGTCGCCTAGGGAAGTTCAGCGGTTCAGCGTGTGAATCGCGTGCCCGAGCGCGTTCTCGGCGGCCTCCATCACGGCCTCCGAGAGCGTCGGGTGGGTGTGAATCGTCGCCGCGACGTCCTCCAGCGTCGCGCCCATCTCAATGGCGAGTCCGAGTTCCGCGACGAGTTCGGAGGCCTCCGGTCCCACAATCTGCGCGCCGAGCAGGAAACCACTGGGTTCGTCCGCGACGATGCGGACGAAGCCGTCGGCGTGGCCCGTCGTGAGCGCGCGGCCCGACGCGTTGAACGGGAACTTGCCGACGGTGGGTTCGAAGCCCTCCTCCTCGGCCTCCGCTTCGGTCATGCCGACCGTGCCGATTTCGGGGTCGGTGAACACCGCGGCGGGGACCGCCTGATAGTCCAGCGCCGAGGGTTCGCCCGCGACGACCTCCGCGGCGACCTGCCCCTCCTTGCTGGCCACGTGCGCGAGCATCGGCTCGCCGGACACGTCACCGATGGCGTGGATGTGCTCGACGTTCGTCCGCGCACGGTCGTCGGTCGGGATGAAACCGTTCTCGTCGGTCTCGACGCCCGCGTTGTCGAGTTCGAGCGTGTCGGTGACGGGTTCGCGGCCGACCGCGACCAGCACCTTCTCCGCGCCGAACTCCGAGACCTCGCCGTCCTCGTCCTCGGTCCGGACGGTGATGCCGTCGCCCGACTCCTCCCACCCGCTGGCGGCCTCGCCGAAGTGGAAGTCGATGCCCAGTTCCTCCGCCTTCTTCTTGACGGGGCGCGCGAGGTCGTCCTCGTAGCCCGGAAGGACCGAGTCGAGCATCTCGACTATCGTCACGTCGGTACCCAACTTGGCGAAGACGCCCGCGAGTTCCATGCCGATGTAGCCCGCGCCGACGATGACGAGGCTCTCGGGCACCTCCTCCAGTGCGAGCGCCTGCCGGGAGTCGAGTACGGGGTCGTCGCCGAAGTCGAAGCCGGGCACTTCGATGGGGCGACTTCCAGTCGAAACGATGGCGTGTTCGAACTTGACCGTCTCGGAACCCTGCCCGCCGCCGCTGTGGACGACGCGGGCCTTGTTCTCGTCGGCGAACTCCGCGCGGCCCTCCATCAGTTCGACGCCGTTGGCCTTGGCGAGTTTCTCGACGCCGCCCGTGAGTTGGTCCACGACGCCGTCCTTCCAGCCGACCATCTCGCTCATCTCCACCTCGGGGTCGGCGTAGATGCCCATTTCCTCGGCGTGGCCTGCCTCGTGGGCGAGGTCCGACGCCGTAATCATCGCCTTCGAGGGGATGCAACCGTAGTTGAGGCAGGTCCCGCCGTAGGCGTCCTTCTCCACGAGGGTCACGTCGAGGTCCAACTGGCCCGCGCGAATCGCGGCGACGTAGCCGCCCGGTCCCGCGCCGATTACCAACACGTCCGTTCCCGTCGAGATGTCTCCGACGACCATATGTTCGGTAAATCGGGCTTGGTGGTGAAAAATCAGGTGGATTTTGCGGCGAGATTGGATTGGTAACGTTTCACGCGGGGTCGTCGGGGAGGGCGTCGGCGACGCTTTCGACCGGCGCGTAGTAGCCGCGCTGGTCGCGCCAGACGTCGAGCCACTCGTCCGCGGTTTCGACGGACAGTTCGTTTCTGACGACACCGTTAACGAGCAAACCGATAGAGCCCGTTTTCGAGACGCCGAGTTCGTCTGCGAGCCGGCGAGCATCCATGTCGTCGGAGACGAACGTCCCGTCTACGAGTTGAGCCGTCACGAGGACTTCAGTCTCTCCTCGGTCAAGTCGCTGAAGCTCTTCGGAGAACTCGTGGTGGTCGAGAATACCACGTCCAGGATGAAGGAGGTCTATTTTGTCGCATTGGACGGCAGCGAGGGCTGAACCGAGAAATGGATAACCCTCGTCGACGCCGCGCTGGAGTTCCTGCTCAACCGCCGCTGCCGTTGCTAATCCGGAGAACGTGTCGGTGAGCCATGATATAGCGTCGGAACTAGCGAAGTTACTGAGCACCGTCGCGTCGAGGACGAGCGGCTTCCGCTTCTCTCTCATTCGAGGTCCAAGGCGACGTCAACTTCGTCTTCCAACTCCTCGTCGCTCTGCGGACCGAGGCGCAGTTCGACGCCCGCATCCTCCAGTATCTCCTGCATCTCCCACCGGGACACGTTGGCGCGTTCGGCGGCCCTGCCGAGGCTGATTTCACCGAGCGCGTACAGACCGATGGTCTCGGCGAGTTCGCTGGCGTCCTCGGCTTGGGCGCGTCGTCGGTCGGAAGCCATCTACTCGAAAGTGGGCCGTCTTCACTTATGAATCTGTGGCAGGACCTAGAGTTCTTACCTGTCGGGCGCGCATTACTCAGGAGTCTCCGTTTCGTACACCGCATCAGCAAGCGCGTTCCGGTGAACCTCGTTCGGCCCGCCTGCAATCGTCAGGAGGCGGGCGTCGCGGAGGTAGCGCTCGACGTGGTGGTCGGTCGTGTACCCCTTCCCGCCGTGGAGTTGCATCGCGTCGTTCGCGTTCTCGACCGCGGCCTCGGTCGCGTGAATCTTCGCTGCGGCGAACTCCCGACGCACGTCCTCGCCGCGGTCGGCGCGGTCGGCGGCCCGGAGCGTCAGCAGACGGGCGGCGTCGGCGCGCTGGGCCATCTTCGCCACGGTCCACCGGACGCCCTGAAACGACCCGATTGACTGGTCGAACTGCTCGCGCTCGTCGGTGTACGCCGCAGTGTCTTCGAGCGCCGCGCGGGCGATGCCGACCCCGCGGGCCGCGACGTTCACGCCGGTGTGAATCTTACCGCGCTGGACGTACGCCTCACCCTCCCCGCCGACGAGGTTCTCGCCGGGCACGCGCACGTCGGAGAGTCTGACCCGCGGCGATTTCACGTTGCGCGCGCCGAGGGTCTCCCACACCTCCTCGACCTCGAACTCCTCGGTTGGGACGAGGAACGCGCTGATGTTGTGGGGCGCGTCGGCGTCGGGACCAGTCTTCGCGTAGGTGAGGACGACGTCGGCGTGCTGGAAGTTGGTGACCCACTGCTTGTGACCGTCGATGACCCACTCATCACCTGCCCGTTCGGCGGTAGTCTCCATCTCCAGTTTGTTCGCGCCGGCGTTCGCCTCGCTGAGGCCGAGCGCGCCCACCGTCTCGAAGGTCGCCATCTCGGGCAGGTACTCCTCGCGCTGGGCGTCGGTCCCGAACCGTTCGATGACTGTCGCGACGCCCAGATTGAGCGCCAGCGCGCTGGCGACGGTCATCATCGCCGCCGCGAGTTCCTCGGTGAGAACGACGAGTTCGACCACTCCATCGCCGCGGCCGCCGTACTCCTCCGGGAGCGTGATGCCCGCGTACCCCCGGTCGCCGAGTTCGGCCATGACGTCGCCGGGGTACTCCTCGTTTCGGTCGAGTTCGATGGCGCGCGGGCGAATCTCGGACTCGGCGAACTCGCGCACGTCCTCGCGGAGCGCTCGCTGGTCTTCCGTCAGACGGAACGGCATGCGACGACCGACGACGGGGAGCAAGTAATAGGTTCCTCAGCGGGAGTCGGCAGCTACCCCGGCGTCGGTCACGCCACGCGTTCGACTTCGTACCCGGCGTCTCTGACCTTCTCGATGATTTTCTCGGCGTGGCCGGTCCCGCTCGTGACGACCTGAAACACGAGGTAGGCCTCGCCGACCCGGAGGTCGTCCACCGCGCGGTCGTGGCGGACCGTCCGGATGTTCGCGCCGGTGTCGGCGATGATGCCCGAGAGCGTCGTCATCTCGCCGGGTTCGTCCTCGATGCGGACTCGGAGGCGCATCAACTGGCTCCGCTCGGTGAGCGCCTGCGTCAGGACGGTCTGGAGCATCGAGATGTCGATGTTGCCGCCCGAGAGAATCGGAACGACCGTCTCGCCCGTCACGTCGAGGTCCTCGGAGAGGACCGCGGCGACCGACGACGCGCCCGCGGCCTCGACCAACTGCTTGGCGCGTTCGAGCAGGAGGAGTTCCGCGCGGGCGATTTCGTCGTCGGTGACCGTGACGACCTCGTCCACGTGTTCCTGAATGAGACCGAGCGTCAACTCCGAGATGCCGCCCGTGGCGATGCCGTCCGCGATGGTCGTCGGAGAGTCGATGGAAGCCGGGATGCCTTTGTCGAGGCTCTCGGGGACCGTCGCGGCCTGCTCGGCCTGTACGCCCACGACGCGGACGTCCGGGTCGAGTTCGGCCAGCGCCGCGCTGACGCCGCCGATGAGACCCCCGCCGCCGATGGGGACGACCACGGTGTCGGTCTCCGGCATCTGCTCGTGGATTTCGATGCCGATGGTGCCCTGCCCCGCGACGATGGCCGGGTCGTCGTAGGCGTGGACGAACTCGGTGTCGTCGGCCTCCGTCAGCGACTGGGCGTACTCCATCGCGGCCCGGAAGTCCTCGCCCCGCAACTCCACGTCCGCGCCGTAGCCGCGAGTGGCCTCGACCTTCGCCTGCGGCGCGTTCTCGGGCATCACGATGGTCGAGTCGATGCCGGTCTTCGTCGCGGCCAGCGCGACGCCCTGCGCGTGGTTGCCTGCGCTCGCGGCCACGACCCGGTTCGCGGTGCCGCGCTCGGCGACCTGCTGGAGTTTGTTGTACGCACCGCGGGTCTTGAACGACCCTGTGCGCTGGAGGTGCTCCATCTTCAGGTGGACCTCCGCGCCGGTCATCTCGCTCAGCGACCGACTTCGCTCGATGTCGGTGCGCTGGACGACCGTCTCGTCGAAGCGCTCGCGCGCAGTTTCGATGTCGGACAGGGTAACGTCGGTCATTGTGGTGGTGTTCGAGGAGTGGTGTCAGTTTCTCGGCGACGCGACGGTGAAAGGGAGAGGAGTTCGCTACTCCAACAGCAGGAGTTCGGGGTTCTCGACGTACTCGATGAACGTGTTGGCGAACGCCGCGGCGTCGGCCCCGTCCACGATGCGGTGGTCGATGGTCAGCGAGATGGGCAGCGTGTGCTTGGCCACGACCTCGCCGTCCTCGACGACCGGGCGCTGTTTCAACTCGCCGATGCCGAGGATGGCCGCCTCGGGGTAGTTGAGGATGGGCGTGGCGTACTCGCCGCCGATGGCGCCGAAGTTGGTGACGCTGAACGTCGAACCCTGCAACTCGTCGCGCGAGATGGAGCGGTCGCGGGCCTTCTGGACCAGTTCGTTGACCTCGCTGGATATCTGGAGCAGACCCTTCCCGTCCACGTCGTCCACGACCGGGACCATCAGTCCGGCGTCGGTCGCGGTCGCCACGCCGACGTTGTAGTAGTTCTTGCGCAGGATTTCGCCGGCCTCCTCGTCAAGTTCGGCGTTCAGTTTGGGGTGTTGCTTGAGCGACGCGACGACCGCCTTCATGACGAACGGCATGTACGTGAGGCGGATGCCCCGCTCCTCCGCCCGGGGCTTGAGTCGCTCGCGCGTCTCGACGAGCGCGTCCACGACCGCGGTGTCGTGGTGGGTGACGTGGGGCGCGGTGTACTTCGACTGCGACATCGCGTCGCCGATGGTCTTGCGGACGCCTTTGTACTGGATGCGCTCGACTCGCTCGCCAGCGGGCGTCTGGGCGGCAGTCTCGGCTTGGGACTGCTGGGCCTGCCGCTGGGCCTCGGCGTACTGCATCACGGCTTCGCTGGTGACGAACGCCTCGCCGTCACGCTGTTCGGTCGCGGGCACCGCGTTCAGGTCCACGCCCTGTTCCTCGGCGATGCGCCGGGTCGCGGGCGCGGCCAGCGTCCGGTCGCGGTCGGCCGACTCGACGGGAGAGGGCGACCCGCCTGCGCCGGGCGACGGACTGCCGCTGTCGGCGGGGGTTTCCGTCATCTCGGGGCCGCCGGTACTGGCGGACCCGTCCATGGGCGAGGAGACGTCCGGTTCACCGGGTTCGCCCCCCGCGTCGGCCGACTCCGCGGCGCGTCGCACGTCCTGCTCGGTCACGCGACCGCTCGGACCGGACCCGTCCACTGCGGCGATATCCACGCCGAGTTCGCGGGCGACGCGGCGCGCGCTCGGAGCGGCGAACACGCGGCCTTCGCCGGTCGAGACTTCCTCGGCGACCGTCTCCTCGGTCGCGTCGCCCTGCGTGGTCGCCTGCTCGGTCTCGCTGCCGGACGCCTCGGCTTCCGCGGCCCCGGCGTCGGCCTCCGCGGCTCTCCGTGCTTCGCCCTCCGTCTGGCCCTCTTCGACCGGTTCACCTTCGACGTCGAAGGTGATGATGACCGAACCGACTTCGACGACTTCGCCCTCTTCGGGGATGATTTCCCGGACCGTCCCATCGACCGGCGAGGGGACCTCTACGATGGCCTTGTCGGTCTCGACTTCGGCGACGGGTTGGTCCTCGGTGACGGTGTCGCCTTCCTCGACCAGCCAACTGACTATTTCGCCCTCTGCGACGCCTTCGCCGACGTCTGGCAGCTTGAATTCTCGTACCATGGTTCAGAAGTTCACGGCGTCCCGGATGCCTTCCTTGATGCGGGCGGGTTCGGGCAGGTAGTAGTCTTCGAGCGCGTACAGCGGGAACGGCGTGTCGAATCCGGTGATGCGCTCGACCGGGGCCTCCTGATACAGCAGGGCCTCCTCTTGGATGATGGAGCTGATTTCGGCCCCCAGTCCGCCGGACTTCGGTGCTTCGTGGACGACCGCCGCCCGGCCGGTCTTCTTGAACGACTCCACGATGGTCTCCTCGTCGAGCGGCGAGACGGTCCGGAGGTCCACGACTTCGACGTCGATTTCGCCCTCCAGTTGCTCGGCGGCCTCGACGGTCGGTCGGGTCATCGCGCCCCACGTGAACACCGAGATGTCCGAGCCTTCCTCGCGGACAGCGGCCTCGCCGATGGGCACCTCGTAGGACTCGGTCGGCACCTCGCCGCGGAACGCCCGGTAGATGAGTTTCGGTTCGAGGAACATCACCGGGTCGGGGTCG
The DNA here is from genome assembly GCF_010747475.1 of Halorussus sp. MSC15.2. NCBI lineage: Archaea > Methanobacteriati > Methanobacteriota > Halobacteria > Halobacteriales > Haladaptataceae > Halorussus > Halorussus sp. MSC15.2. Next base: position 237,542 of record NZ_VSLZ01000005.1, read on the forward strand.
CGGATGGCCGACGTGAGCAGGCCCTTGGTGTCGTACGGGGTGCTCGGGATGACGACCTTCAGGCCCGGTTGGTGGGCGAAGAACGCCTCGGTCGATTCGGAGTGGTGTTCTGGCGCGCGGATGCCGCCGCCGTAGGGCGCGCGGATGACCATCGGACAGGTGAACCGGCCGCGGCTACGGGTGCGCATGCGCGCGGCATGGCTCACTATCTGGTCGAAACCGGGGTAGATGAACCCCATGAACTGAATTTCCGGCACCGGCTTCAGGCCGTAGGTCGCCATGCCGATGGCGGTGCCGATGATGCCGGACTCCGCGAGCGGGGTGTCGATGACCCGGTCCTCGCCGAACTCGTCGTAGAGGCCCTCGGTCGCGCGGAACACGCCGCCGTTCCGGCCGACATCCTCGCCCATGACGAGGACGTCGTCGTCCTGCTGCATTTCGGTGTACAGTCCGTCTCGAACAGCCTGCACTAGCGTGAGGTTCTCGGTCTCCTGCTCTGGTTGTGCTTGTTGGCTCATTGGTCAGTCCTCCAGAAGTGCGTCGTCGCCGTACTGTTCTCGAATCCCCTCAAACCAGTCGCGCTGTTCGCGGAGGTGCCGGGGCATGTCGGCGTAGACGTGCGCGAATATCTCCTCGGGGTCGGGTCGCTCGACCGCTTCCGCCGCGTCGATGGCGTCCGCGACCTCTTGCTCAACCTCTTCCTCGATGGTCTCGACCGTCTCGTCGTCGAGGACGCCGCGGTCGCGCAGGAACGATTCGAGTCGCGGGATGGGGTCCTTCTGCTTCCAGCGCTCGACCTCGTCGTCGTCGCGATAGACGGAGGGGTCGTCGGCCGTGGTGTGGGCACCGTAGCGGTACTGGACGGCCTCGATGAGAGTCGGCCGGAGGTCGTCCTCGTCGGGGTTCTTGGCCTTCTCGACGGCGTCCTTCGTCGCTTTGTACACCGCGAGGGGGTCCATTCCATCGACCTGCACGCCCTCGAAGCCGTACGCCTGCGCCTTCTGGGCGATGGTCTCCGAGGCGGTCTGGCGCTCGCGCGGCACCGAGATTGCCCACTGATTGTTGTTACAGAAGAAGACGGTGGGCGTGTCGAAGACGCCAGCGAAGTTCAGTCCCTCGTGGAAGTCACCCTCGCTGGTCGCACCGTCGCCGAAGTAGCAGAGGAAGGCGCTCTCCTCGCCCTTCAGCTTCGAAGCCCACGCCGCGCCGGTCGCGTGGGGAATCTGGGTGGCGATGGGGACGGCGACGGTGAAGATGTTGGCGTCGTCGGGGACGGCGTTGCCCTGCTCGTGGCCCATCCAGTACAGCAGGGTCTGCTTCAGCGACAGGCCGCGGACGAGCGCCGCGCCGTGCTCGCGGTAGCTCGGAAACATCCAGTCGTCGTCCGCCAACGCGTGAGCGCTGCCGATTTGCGCACCCTCCTGTCCGGAGAGCGGCGGATAGGTTCCCATCCGTCCCTGCCGGTTGAGCGAGACCGCCCGCTCGTCGAAGTGGCGGATGAGTTTCATCTCGTGGTACATGTCCAACAGCTCCTCGTCGGAGATGTCGGGCACGTCCACGCCCTCTACCACGTTACCGTCCTCGTCGAGGACCTGTACGCGGTCCGTCGGGTCTTGGTGTACAATGCTCACGGTCGAACCCATCCTAACATATCGAATAGGTCACGGGCACGCATTATAGGGTTTTCGTAACTAACTTTCCATAGGTACGATTCTTACGCCACTTTCCCATCAGAATCCTCATTTCCTCCGACCTAAATCGGCGGTTTCTACATTTTCTGCGAAAGTAATAGACGTTCGTCTGTTAACGTCCCAATTTTGGAGGACTGGATGGACGAACGGCAAGTCTTGCGCGAACCGACGTTCGGTTGCAATTCCACTAGAACCGGTACTCCGAGAACGAAGGCGGAGACGCTACGGAATCGCCCGTAACGGGGAGAAGAACCCACTTAAACCGACGCACGTCGGGTCTCGCGGGCGTCCTCTCCCGCTCGCTCAGACGGAAGCTCTGCGAGCTTCCCTGCGCGCCTGCTCGACAGTCTTGCCGTCCCGGAGGAGCGCGTCCACGAACAGCTCACCCGCCTTGTACGACGACCGGACCATCGGCCCGCTGGCGCAGTAGAGGAAGTCGAGTTCGTCCTCGGCGACCCGCCGCCACGTCTCGAACTTCGAGGGGTGGACGTACGTCTCCACGTCGAGGTGGGTCCGCGACGGTTGGAGGTACTGTCCGAGCGTGACGATGTCCACGTCGGTCTCTCGGAGGTCGCTGAGCGTCTGGTAGACCTCGTGGTCGTACTCGCCGACCCCGAGCATGAGACTGGTCTTCGTGTAGATGTCCGACTCGCGTTCGACCTGTTCGAGGACCGCGAGGCTCTGGTCGTAGCCCGCGCGGGGGTCTCGAACCGGTTGCTGGAGGCGCTCGACCGTCTCGACGTTGTGGGCGATGACGTCGGGTTCGGCGTCGATAATCTTCCGGACGAGGTCCTCCTCGCCCCGGAAGTCCGGGATGAGAACCTCTACGAGAATCGAGGGGTCGCGCTCTTTTATCTCCCGAATCGTCTGGGCGAAGTGGGCCGCGCCCTGCCCCTCCAAGTCGTCGCGGTCCACGGAGGTGAGGACGACGTAGTCGAGACCGATTTCGGCGACGGCGCTCGCTACGTTCGCGGGTTCGTCGGGGTCCAAGGGCTGGCCGCCCCCGGTGTCCACGTCGCAGAACCCGCAGTTGCGGGTACACTGGTCGCCCATCAGCATGAACGTCGCAGTGCCTCCGGAGTCGGAGTTCTTCCCGCTCCAGCACTCGCCGAGGTTCGGGCAGTTGGCCTCCTCGCACACGGTGTTGAGGTCGTGGTCTCGCAGGGTCTGCTTGATACCCGTGAACTCCCGGCCGGATGGCGGTTGCATCTTGAGCCAGTCGGGTTTCCGGCGGCGACTCATTGGCCGTGTGTTGGACGCGGGTGGTGAAAAGGGTGGGGTATTCCCGGTTGGCGGTGGGCATTCGGTCGGTTTTGGCGTCTTCGGCTTTGGTTCTCACATCGTCACGTCGCGAACCAATCGATGTGTCGTTCCGACCGCGAGAAGTAGCGGCGTCGCTCGAAGGTGAAATGAACGACCATCTTCGCCATCCTCGACGGTGACTTCGAACCGCGGCGCGCACGGTAACACCGAGTGAGAACAGTACCTCGTATCCACGAGAATCGGTCAGTGACGTCGAGGTCTCTATACCGATAAGATAGTTAATCGCGGTTCCTCGGTAACGAATCAATTCGACCCCGAGGCTGACCGAATCAGGGCCGACAGAACTCGGCGGAACGGTCCGGAACCCACGTACGACACCGTTCCGTCGCACTAAGCCCCGAATAACAAAGCACGTCAGGTACTTACCCCCGAGCATGAAGACAAACGGACTCGACTGGCTCGCCATCGTTCTGGTCGTCGTGGGGGCGATAACGTGGGGCATCCTCGGCGTCACCGGACTCACGGGCGAGACCATCAACGTCGTCTCGCTGATACTCGAACCCATCTTCAGGCCCGGTCCGGCACAGACCGTCGAGTATCTCATCTACGTTCTCGTCGGCGTCTCGGGCATCTACCTGCTCTACACCGCCTACAAGATGGCGCGGGCGAGTCGTCGGACCAGTCGCGAACGACGACGGCGCGACGCGACGACCAGAACCGACACGACCGCCGATTACACCGACACGGACACCGACAACACGAACACCGAGTCCTAAGCACCCACCGAGCGTTCTCCCAGAGAGAATTACTTCAGGACGAACTGTTCGCGGATAGGCCTGCGGTTCTTCGTCGAAAAACCAGTGACGCCAGCAGTCGGTCGAAACCAAGCGACGTGATGGCGTGTCACTCGGCGCAGTTCCTACGCGCACGAAGGCAGGTGAGTCACTCCTGTCCGTAACCCTCGAACTTCTCGGCCACCTCGGCCATCTCGTCGGCGCTGAGTTGGACGGGGTCGCCCATCGCCTTGGCCTGACAGTAGATTCTGGCCGTGTACTCGACGTTGACCGCAGTTTCGAGCGCGTCGTCGGCGTCCTCGCCCGTCGCGAGTAGACCGTGGTTAGCGAGTAGACACGCCTCGGCGTCGGCGTCTTCCATCGCCGCCACCGCGTTCGCGGCGAGGTCGGCCGTACCGTACGTAGCGTAGTCTGCGACCGGGACCGTGGTTCCGGCCAGCGCGAGCATGTAGTGGACCGGCGGAATCGGTTCGTGCAGAATCGCCAGCGTCGAGGCCCACGGCGAGTGGGTGTGAACTATCGCGCCCGTGTCGAACTCGCGGTAGACCGCGCTGTGCATCGGCGTCTCGCTCGACGGGGCCGTCCCGCCCGCGACCTGTTCGCCGTCCAGCGCGACCACCGGAACGTCTTCGGCGCGGATACGGTCGTAGGCGACGCCCGTCGGTGTAACTGCGAACCGGTCGTCCCGCCGAACGCTCAGATTTCCGGTTCGGCCGGGCGTGAGACTCGCGAGGTCCGGTGCGCGGGTGGCGACCGCGCGGCGTTCCGCTCCAAGCATCTCTATTTCGACCGAAGAGGGGTAACTATATATTCTACCGGGTAGGAAATTCGACACGTTCGTACGCAAGTGGCATGTCACCATTAGACGTAGACCACGATGCATCGGAAAATTTATCAATGGGACCAGTATGTTATTAGTATCGGATAAGAGGAAACGATGGTAGACGTTTCGCGAGAGGAAATCACCGACGGTTCGCTCGTTCGCTCTCTGTTGGTTCTCGCAGCGCCGTTAGTCGTTCAGAATCTGGTAATCGTCGTCCAACAGGTAATCGACACGTTCTGGGTCGGCCGCCTCGGCGAGAACGCCGTCGCGGCAGTCGGCGTGGTGTTCCCAGTGACAGCATTGCTATTCAGCGTGACTATCGTCCTGATGACCGGGACGCAAGTCGTCGTCTCCCAGCGGGTAGGTGCGGAGGACCTCTCCGGCGGGCGGCGGACGATGTTCCACGGAGTGACGGCCGCGCTCGCCGTCGGCATCGTCGTCGGCGTGGTCGTCTTCGCCGGGGCAGACGAAATCGTCTCGGCACTCCTCTCCGGAGAAACGGTGGCTTCGCTCGCGGCCACCTACATCGCGTGGCTCGCCGTCCTGTTCCCGTTCGCGAGCATGAGCGACGCTCTGGAGGGAGGGTTCATCGGATGGGGCGACTCGCGGGCGTCGATGTACGGTAACGTCTCCGCCGTCGTCGTCAACGTCGTCCTCGACCCGTTCCTGATTCTCGGGTGGAACCCGTTTCCGCGACTGGGGATACAGGGCGCTGCGCTGGCCACCGGTATCGGATACACCGCCGGGTTTCTCGTCATGTTCGGCCTGTACTTGCGGGGTCGGGACGGGTTCACGCTCACCCGGGAGGCCGTCGGGTTCGACCTCGACGAGTACCGCGAAATCGTCGATATCGGTCTGCCGCGCGGCGCGCAGACCGCGGCCAGTCAGTCGGTCCGAGTGGTCATCATCGCCATCATCTCCGCGGTCGGCGGGGCCGCCGGACTCGCGGCGTACAACCTCGGCGCGCAGGTCGCTACGGTGGCGTTCGTCCCCGCGCAGGGTCTCATGAGCGCGGCCCAGAGCGTCGTCGGCCAGAACCTCGGTGCCGACCGGCCCGACCGGGCGCGCCGGACCACGTGGGTCGGCGCGGCCATCGCGGCGGTCGGCCTGACGGCCCTCGGCACGATTCAGTGGGCCGCACCCGAACTCATCGTCACCACCTTCGTGCCGGACATGTCCGCCGAGGCCGTCGCGCTGAGCGTGGACTACCTCAACATCCTCGTGCTCGGCTACTGGGGTATCGGGGCGATGTACCTGTTCGAGGCCGGGTTCAACGGCGCGGGACGGACCAAGGTCAGCTTGGTCGCCGGACTCCTGAAGTACTGGGCGCTCAGACTCCCCATCGCGGCCGTCGGAGCCTACTGGCTCGACTACGGCGTCCACGCCGTGTTCTGGGCGGTCACCATCTCGAACGTCGTGGCGGCCGTCGCTGCCGGAGCGTACTACTACTACACCACGAACAACGGGATGTTACAGCGGGCCGCGGAGCAGGCGGCCACGAGTGCGGACTGAGTGAATCGGTCTGCGAAAACTGACTACTCTACCTGCACCGTCCGCGAGTCGGTCGCCGGAAGCAGGGGGAGTTCCGGGAACGCGACTTCTACGACGTACTCCATCTCGTCGTCGGTGCCGCCGAAGACGCCCACCGGAACGGTCTCCTCGCCGTCGAGGTACGTGGACGTCTCGGTCATCTCGACACCGTTGACCGTCACGCGGACGCCGACCTTCGTGCCGTCCCCCGCGTTTCGGACCGTCACCTCGCGCATGTCGTTCTCGCCGCGGGGGACCGAGTCGGGGAACGACCCCCACTCGACTTCGACGCGCGGCAGGTCGCGGGCGCTCTCGAGAACCGCCTCCGCGACGCCCGCGGTGAGACCGGCGTCTATCAGACCGTCCTCGCCCGCCTCGCGGACGTCGGCGGGCGTGGCGATGCCCTCCTTCGCCAACTTGCTCGCCCGGCCCGACCCCACGCCGTCGATGGCGGTCAGGCCGACCGCGTCGGAACTCACGCCGTGTTCGATGCGGGCCTCGACGCGACTCGCGAGGTTGGCGGCCCTCGGGCGGTCGAACCGTTCGAGGAACGCCCGGAGCGCCGCGAGCAGTCGGAGCGCGTTCTGGGTGATGACCCACGCGTCGCTCCGGAGTTCGGCGGGCGTCGTGCCCGTCATGGTCGAGCGCAGGATGGCGAGAATCTTGCGCGCGCCGGGGTCCAAGTCGCCCGCGTTCTGGCCCACCAGCACCGAATCGACCGCCTCGCGCTCGGACTGGCGCGCGCTCACGCTGTCGAACTCGGCGGCGTCCGCGACGGTCCGGAGAACGTCCGCCGTCTCGATGTCGTCTCGTTCGGAGAGGTCGCGGAACTCCCCGGCGGTTTCGAGGCGGAGGTAGAACTTCGAGGCGAGTCTGCCCAGCGGCGTGGCCGAGACCCCGAGGTCGTCCTCGTCGATGTCCACGAAGCCGCGGCGTTTGAGTCTGTCGAGGGCGTCCTGTACGCGGTCCTTCAAGTCCGCCTGAACGTCGTCGAGGCCGTACTCGTCGGGGTTCGAGCGAGCGCGGACGTCGTAGAACGTGGTTTCGAGCCAGTCCATCACGTCGCCGAGGTCCCGGATGGTCCCCATGGCGATTTCGGCGTTGAGGTGCGCGTCCAAGTCCTCCGCCAGTCGGGACTCTATCTCCTTGCCCTCGCGGAGGAGACGCCGGTACTTGTCGGCCTCCGAGCGGTCGCAGACCACCCAGCCGTAGCCCACGTCGTCGTACTCGGGGCGTCCGGCCCGGCCGAGCATCTGGAGGATGTCGAGGGGACTCATGTCCACCTCGCCTTCGAGCGGGTCGTGGAGCTTCGTGTCCCGGAGGACGACGCATCTGGCCGGGAGGTTGACGCCCCACGCCAGCGTGGAGGTCGAGAACAGGAGTTGGACCTTGCCCTGCTTGAACCACTCCTCGACCTTGTCCTTGTCGCCCTTCGAGAGACCTGCGTGGTGGAAGGCCACGCCGTCCAGCACCGACTTCCGGAGTGTGTCGTTCTGGAGGTCGTCGGCCTCGTTGTGGAAGTCGTAGTCGCCGCGCGCGCCCATCGGGATGTCGCGCTCGCCGATTTCGTCGCGGGCCTTCTTGGCGGCCTGTACGGTGTCCTGCCGGGAAGAGACGAAGACGAGCGCCTGCCCGTCGTCGCGGATGTGGGGTTCGGCGAGGTCCAGCGCGCGGTAGAGCCGCCGGTACTTGTCGGCGAACGAGTTATCGCCGTGGGTGTACGTCTCGACGCCCGAGTGGAGGTCCACCGGGCGGTAGTCGTCGCCGAACTCGAAGGTCGTCTCGGGCGGCGCGTCGAGCCAGTCGGCCACGTCTTCGACGTTGGGCATCGTGGCCGAGAGCGCGACCACGCGGGGGTCGGTGAGTCGCCGGAGACGGGAGACCGTGACTTCGAGGACGCTCCCGCGCTTCTCGGAGTCGAGCAAGTGGACCTCGTCGATGACCACGCAGTCCACGTCCCGGATGAACGCGTAGCGCCGCGAGTCGTGTTTGCGCGTCGCCGAGTCGGTCTTCTCGGGAGTCATCACGAGGATGTCGGCGCGCTCGGCGCGACGGGGGTTCAGGTCGCGCTCGCCCGTGACGACGTACACCGAGTAGCCCAGTTCCTCGAACCGCTCCCACTCGCTCTCCTTCTCGTTGGTCAGCGCGCGCATCGGCGCGACGAACAGCGCGGTGCCGCCCGCTTCGAGCGTCCGGCAGATGGCGAGTTCGGCCAGCGCGGTCTTGCCACTGGCAGTCGGTGCGCTCGCCACCACGTTCTCGTCGGTCTCGAGGAGCGCGTCGACCACCTCTCGCTGCATGTCGTTGAACTCCTCGAACGGGAACACCTCGGCGAACTCGGGGTCGGGGACTGCCTCGGCGACTTCCATCGTTCGTCTCAGGGGGACGGGGGAGGAAAGGCGTTTCTCTATCGGAACGAACAGGACGCGAGTCGGAAATCGACTGCTCCGAGCGGTCCCGCTCACAACCGGAAACTGCCGAGCGAGCGACCTACTCGTCCAGCAGTATCTCGCGCAACTCCGCGGGCGACGCCGCGACGGCGTCGGCCGCCGAGAGGTCCAACTCCTCGTCGGACTGGTTCCGATACCCCACGGCTCGCATCCCCGACGCCTTCGCCGACTTCACGCCGTTGGTGGAGTCCTCGACCGCGACGCAGTCCTCCGGACCCACGCCGACCTGCTCGGCGGCGTACTCGTAGACGTCGGGTTCGGGCTTGCTCTTCCCGTCTATCTCCTCGGCGCTGATTATCCGGTCGAACGCCTCGCGGAGGTCGAATCGGTCGAGCATGCGGTCTATCCAATCGTGGGGCGACGACGAGACCAGCGCGACCGTTCGGCCGTCCTCGCGGAGGTCGGCGAGCAGTTCTTCGAAGCCCTCCTGCAGCGCGACCTTCTCGCCGTAGATGTCGCGGGCCGCCTCCTCGTAACTGGCGACGAACTCGTCCTTGCTGGCGGTCATCTCGTTGCGCTCTTCGAGGTAGTCGTATATCTCCCGGAAGTTCATCCCGGTCGTCTCGCTCGTGTCGGGCGTCCCCTCCACCGCGGCGGGGAGAATCTCCTCCTGCTCGATTTCGACCCAGTAGCGTTCGGAGTTCACGATGACGCCGTCCATGTCGAACAGCACAGCCTTCGATTGCACGAGGGGAGCGACGACCCGGACGGGGATAGGTTTTCCGCGGCGGTTGCGGAACGATATCGTGAGCCACTATCTCCCGAACGTTCACCGACGGGTACGCGCCCGGTCGCGGGAGTGAGCGACCGTCAGGCGTCCTGCCGGCGACGCCACTCGTCGCGGACGGTGGGACCGACGCCGCCGACGCCGATGAGGATAGCCCAAGCCACGGCGCTCGGCGCGCCGAGCGCATTGGCGGCGAGGAACCCGACGACGGCGACGGTGACTAGTAACGCGGTTTCCTTCGTATCTCGGGAGATCATGTCCGATACTCGTCAGTTCGGAACAAAAAGGAACCGCCGCCGAGTCCGGCCACGCTAGAGTTTAAGGCCGAAACCGGGACGAACCCCGCTCGTGACCGAGACTGTCCACGTCTACGCCGGAACGTGTACCACGACCTACGCGACGAGCGGGGACACCGAGGAGGAACCGACGCGCCAGCGCGGTCGAGTCGTGGTCGTCCACAAACCCGACGGCACCGTCCTCGTCCACGACGCCGAAGGGTATCAGCCGGTCGCGTGGCTCACCCGCGCGAACGCGGTCCACCGCGAGACCGACGGCGAAGGCGGGTTCGCGCTCGTCGCCGTCAAAGACGGGGAGCGCCTCCGCGTCGAGAGCCACGGCAACCCCGACCACGCGCGCCACAGCGCGACCTCAGCGGGCGTCCGCGTCGGGACCTGCCCGGACTGCGACGGCGCGCTGGTCCGCGCCCGCGGTTCAGTCACCTGTCTCGACTGCGTCACCGAGTACGGCCTCCCGCGGGACGCCGCGATGCTCGATTCGACCTGCGACTGCGGCCTGCCCCGGATGGCGGTCGAACGCGGGGCGCGGTTCGAACTCTGCGTGGACCGGGAGTGCGAGGACCTCGACGCCGCGGTGCGCGGGCGGTTCGACCGGGAGTGGTCGTGTCCCGACTGCGACGGCGACCTCCGGGTCCTGCGCGAACGCACGCTGTTTCTCGGCTGTGAGAACTACCCCGACTGCGAGGTGACGTTCGCGCTCCCCGACCGCGAGGTGGTGGGAACCTGCGAGTGCGGTCTCCCCCTCGTCCGCAGTGCCACCGACGAGTCGGAGTGCCTCGACCACGAGTGCGGTGTGGGAGAGAGTCGCGATACGGAAGAAAGCGTAACAGAGAACGAGGACTGACGGAACGGCGGTATACCGGAGCTAGCTCCGCGTCGAGTCGATTCGGAAGCCGCGGAACCCGTCGGTCCCGGCCCAAACGACCAGACCGACCGCCGCGGCCGAGAGCGCGAGTCCCGACTTCAACGTTCCCGCCGTCGCGAACGCGACACCGCCGAGGGCCGTCGAGAGCGCCAGCGCTCGCGTCGGCCGCCGGTCGGTGAGCCGAACCGCCGCGACCAGAAACAGGACACCGACGGTGACGCCGACCGCCACGTCCACCACGTAGTGAACCCCGAGCACGACCCTCGACGCCGCGACCAGCGCGGTCAGTACCCCCGCGACGGCAAGTCGGCGGTTCCGGTCCCAGACGTCGAGTACGAGCGCCGCGCCGCCGTAGACCACAGTCGTCTTCAGCGCGTGACCGCTCGGGAAACCGTACCCGTCGCCGGTCACCATGGACTCGTACGCCGCGCGTCCCAGTTCGGGAATCCACGCTGGCGGCGTCGCCGTGGCGGCTCCCGGCGGACGCGGAAGCGCGAAGAAATGCTTGAGAACGGCCGTCAGCGAGTACGCGCCGAGGGTGAGCGCGAGCAGGTAGACGCAGTCGCTCGCGGGGGAGTCCGTGAGCGACCGGTATCGGGCCCCCAGCACGAAGACGGCACAGACGCCGAGCAACACGAACCACATGTCGCCGAGTTGCGTGACGAGTCCGGCGACCGCGGTCACCGCTTCCGGGAGCCGCGAGACGAACTCGGTCTCGCCGATTCCGCGTGTCATACGTCAGCTCCAGACAGGAGAAACGCATAAACGTTCGGATAGAACGAGTCGCGGAAGGGGCTCCGGCGACTCGGCGGTTCGGCGGTGCCACCGAAACACCGGAGGCCATTTGACGCCGCGAACCGGAACGACGACCATGAACGGACGCCTGCGTGACGACGAGGTGGTGGTCGGCGGCGACGCCCGCCAGCGCTACTACGACTCCAGCGGGTACGGCCGTCCGCTCGGGGGGCAGGAAATCGCGCTCTCGCGGGTCGAAGCCGCCTACCTGCTGTTCAAGGGCGACATCGACAGCGTCGTGCGAACTGGGTCGGCGAGTCGGGGCGAGTCGGACGACGAGGAGATGGGATTCCGGGAGTTCCTCGCCGACGCGGGCGGGGAAATTGTCGCCCGGTTTCTGGTGTACGCCGACCTGCGTGACCGGGGGTTCTACCTCTCGCCCGACCGCGAGGGGTGGGTAGACGCCCCGCGGTCGAACGACGACTTCGTGGTCTACCCCCGCGGCAAGGGACCGTGGGACGACTCGGTGCTCTACCGAATCCGGGTCGTGGGCGAACGCGCGGACGTACCCGCGGAGGAGTTGGGCGACGCGGTACTGGCGGTCGTGGACGAGGAGAGCGAGATTACCTACCTCGAAACCGACGAGGCCGACCTGCGCGGGAGTTCCGGCACCGACCTCCCGCACGGGGTCGCCGCCGACCTGCTCGACGACCGAGTGTTACTCTGGGACCCGCCAGCGGGCCTCCACGAGCGAGGGTTCTACGGCCAACCGCTCGACGCGCGCGACGGCGACCGGAATCGGTCGGGCATCCTCCAGTTGTCGCTGGTCGAGGCGGCCTACCTCGCCCGCGAGGGAGTACTCTCGCTGGACGCCGGGACGGTCCGCGAGCGCGGCCGGACGGTCGAGGGAAGACGGTTCGACCGCCGACTCCGAGTCTACCGGGCGCTCCGCGAGCGCGGTATCGTACCCAAAACCGGGTTCAAGTTCGGCGCGGACTTCCGAACGTACGCCGACGTGGAATCGGTGGACGACCTCGGTCACTCCGAGTGTCTGGTACGGGTGCTCCCGGCCGACCACGTCTTCTCGCCGCGGGACCTCTCGCTCGACGTGCGACTCGCTCACGGGGTCCGAAAACGGATGATTTTTGCGCTCGTAGGCCCCAACGAACAGATAACCGATTGGATTTCCGTGAGTCGATTGACACCATGACACGAGACACAGACAGCGGTCGCGAGGACGGGACAGACAGCACGACGGCGGAACCACTGCCAGACGAGCTTTCCGAGTCGGACGCCTCGGAGGTTCGTCGGGCCCTTCCCGATGGCGGGACCGCGACGGACGACGGCGAGACGACGCTCGACCCGTGGGGGTCGGCGACGGTCGCTGACTACCGGAAGCTGTTCGAGGAGTTCGGCATCGAGGAGTTCGACGAGATGCTCGCGGAGGTCCCCGACCCACACTACCTGATGCGCCGCGGGGTCATCTTCGGCCACCGCGACTACCGCCGGGTCGCCCGCGCGATGCAGAACGACGAACCGTTCGCGGCGCTCTCGGGGTTCATGCCCACCGGCGACCCCCACATCGGTCACAAGTTGGTGTTCGACGAGATAATCTGGCACCAGCAGCAGGGCGGCGACGCCTACGCGCTCATCGCCGACCTCGAAGCCAACAGCGCTCGGGGGATGACGTGGGACGAAATCGACGAGCACGCCCGCGACTATCTGCTCTCGCTTCTGGCGCTCGGGTTCGACCCCGAAGAGGGGACGCTCTACCGGCAGTCGGCCGACCGCGACGTGCAGGACTTGGCGTTCGAACTCGGGTCGCACGCGAACTTCTCGGAACTGGAGAACATCTACGGGTTCTCCGGCGAGACCAACGTCTCGCACATGCAGAGCGTCGTGACCCAGATGGCCGACATCCTGTATCCCCAACTCGACGAACCCAAGCCCACGGTCATCCCGGTCGGTCCCGACCAAGACCCGCACGTCCGACTCGCGCGTGACCTCGCGGCCCGGACGCGGTTCTTCGGCGTGACGAAGGCGTACGCGAGTTTCGAGGCCGACGAAGAAGAGCGGGAACTGCTCGCGGCGGCCTACGCCGCGCTCTCGGAGGAGGTCGGCGAGGAAGAGACGGTCCGCTGTGAGGACGCCGCCGACTGGCTGGAGGCGGAGATGGCTCCCGACGACGCCCGCGACAGCGTGGCGGCGAAACTCGGCGAGGCCGGGAAGGAACCGCTCCGGCCCCGCGTTCGGTTCCTCGACCAGAATGCGACCGACGAGGCCTTCGAGGCGCTCATCGGTGCGGTCGAGGGCGAGAAGCGCGTCTTCGAGGAGCACATCGACGCCTTCGGGATGGACCGCGAGGACGCCGAGGCGCTCGCCCGCGAGGTCGAGATGGACCACGGCGGCTACGGTTTCGTCGCGCCCTCCTCGATTTACCACCGATTCATGACAGGCCTGACCGGCGGCAAGATGTCGTCGTCGGTTCCGGCCAGTCACATCAGCCTGCTTGACGACCCGGAAGACGGCTACGACAAGGTGAAGGCCGCGACTACGGGCGGGCGCGAGACGGCCGAGAAGCAACGCGAACTCGGCGGCCGGGCCGACGAGTGTCCCGTGTACGAACTCTACGCTTACCTGCTCGCGGGCGACGACGACGAGTTCGCCAAGGAGGTGTACGACGAGTGCGTCGGCGGCGAACGGCTCTGCGGCGACTGCAAGGAGCAGGCCGCCCAACTGATGCGGGAATTCCTCGCGGAGCACCAAGAGAAGCGCGAGGAGGTCGAAGACCTGCTCGAACGGGCCGACATCGAGTTGGACAGCGACCGCAAGCGAAACTGACGCCTACCGGGGCACGGCTTCGTTTTTCGTCACCTTCCTTTCCTGTTCTCCTTTCTTCTATCTCTCCCTCATCGGTCTCCCTTCATCTATCTCAGCCTCTCGTCCGCCTTCTCCCTCCAGTCCGTCTTCGACCGTCGTACTCGTCTCCGGCCGTCGCTCGTTTCAACAACAGTTAACCCCTCGCGGACGGACCGAGGACACATGGCGACTGCGAACGCGGACAAACTCGAACCGCTCGGCATCGGTTTCGGCGCACTGCTCGTCCTCGTCGGACTCGCGACTATCGTCGGAACGCCGTGGGCGTACAAGTCCGGCGGCATCCTGCTGATGGTCGGTCAGGGTCTCGGCGCGGTGGCGGCCATCGCCATCGGCGCGGGTCTGGCGTGGCTAGCCCGGGAGTGACCGACTCGGCGAGTTCGAGGTGACGGGCGGACACTACGTCCGGATTAATCGAGTATGAGTTCGGCAGAGAGTTCTCTTTTAGAGAGCGGCGGGACACGACGGAAGAACGGGAAGACTGTATCAGCAGTCGGTAGACGACGAACCGAAACCGCGGAGAAACGGCGGACGGCGATTACTTGTTCGGCAGGAAGGCGAGTCCGAACAGCAGGACGACCGTGAGGCCGCTCAGGATAGTGACGCCCCACAGTCCCGCGATTCGCTCGTTGAAGTGGTCGATGTCATCGACCTGCGACTGATACGCTTCGACGTTCTGCGAGAGTTGGACGACGCCCTCCTGTCCCTCCGGGAAGTGAGCGACGAACGTCTGGTTGTTGTTCTCCGGGCCGAGGTCGACGGTCCCGCCATCGCTCAGCGACGTCTCCAGCGTGCGCGGCGCGTTCCAAGCCAGCGTCGCGGCGTCCGCGGTGACGTTGGTCACGGTCGTCTGATTACCCTCGAACTGGAAGGTCTGACTCTCCGAGTACTGACGGGTGTCGGGTTCGCCGAACTGCTGGCGCTTGTACTCGTCGACCGGAACGAGCGACTTGTTCTGGCCGTCGTCCACGACGACGTACTCGGTGCCGTTCTGCTCGACCGTGGTGGTGTTGTCGCTCAGGTTGAACTGCTGGCGGAGCGTGACCTGACTCGGGTCGGACGTGTTGGGAATGGAGACCAAGTACGTGGAGTTGTCCAACTGGACCGTCGAGTTGTTCTCCCACGTGGCGGTGTAGCGCGCCGACTGGTTGACGCGCGTCAGCGTTCCCTCGCCGTCACCGACCGACGCGACCGTGTACTCGTAGCCGTTGACGGTTAGCGTATCGTTCTGGGCGTACGTCTCCCCTTGAACGTCAATCCCCGGTTCCTGGGCCACTCCGATGAGCGAGTAAGACCCCGCGGCAATCACGAGGAAGAGGACGGCGTACACCGTCGCGGCTCGTCGTTGCATGTTCGAACCGTTTCGACGCGCGCCGTTTAATGATTACTTTTCGGCGACGATGGCGGGTTCGGTCGGGTCTCGGTCCGGTCTCGGTCTGGACCAGAGGCATCTCGTCGGACGCCGTCGTGACGACGGAGACGGCACACTGCTATCGCGACCCGCCAAGCGCAGGCGGAACTGGCCGCGGTAATCGAGCGACGCCGCGGCCGCACGGGGTGTCAGGAGGTTCGGGACGCGTGGTATGATTTTTCCGACGGGCGTACGACCTGTCGAGTATGAAATTCGGCGTCATCAGCACTGCCAACATCGGTCGGTCGGCAGTCGTTCCGGCGATTCGAGCCACCGACCACGAAGTCCTCGCAGTGGCCTCTCGCGATTCCGAACGCGCAGACGCCTTCGCCGAGGAGTTTGGAATCGCGCGCAGCTACGGCTCCTACGAGAACTTGCTCGAAGACGACGACCTCGACGCGGTGTACAACCCGCTCCCGAACGCGCTCCACGCTGAGTGGACGAAGAGAGCCGCGGACGCCGGCCTGCACGTCCTCTGCGAGAAGCCGCTCGCGGTAGACGCCGCAGAGGCGCGCGCGGTCGGCGATTACTGCGACGAGCGCGGCGTCACCCTCATGGAGGCGTTCATGTACCGATATCATCCCCGGACCGAACGCGCGGCCGATATCGTCCGCGAGCAACTGGGCGACGTGCGTTCGGTGAAAGCCACGTTCCAGTTCCCGATGGCCGACTCCGAGAACGTCCGACTCGACCCGGCCCTCGCCGGCGGGAGTCTGATGGACGTGGGCTGTTACGCGGTCAGCGCGGCCCGACTCTTCCTCGGCGAGCCGGACCGGGCGTACGCGACGACCCACGACGCGGGTGAGTACGACGTCGATACGAAACTGGCCGGCGTGTTGGAGTACGACCGAGACGGAGCGACCGCCGAACTCTCCTGCGGGTTCGAGACCGCCGATACCCAGTGGTATCGCGTCGAAGCCGAGGACGGATGGCTCGAGGCGCGGGACGCGTTCGTCCCGCGCGACGGCGGCGTCGAAATCGAGTACGAGACCGGCGGCCGGCACGTCGTCGAGCAGTTCGACCCGACCGACCAGTACCGACTGGAGGTCGAACACTTCGCCGAGTGCGTCGAGTCGGGAACGTCTCCGCGCACCGACGCCGACGAAGCGGTCCGGAACATGGCGACAATCGACGCGCTGTACGAGAGCGCGCAGAACGGCGAGACCGTCACGGTGTCGGAGGTGTGACCGGTGCGCAAACAGCGACTCCGCGAACGAATCTGGGACCATCTCGAAGCCGAGGGCATCGCGCGCTTCCCGTTTCCGCCTCACGACCGCATCCCGAACTTCGACGGGGCCGAGGCCGCCGCCGACCGCCTCGCCGAGACGAGGGCGTGGCAGGACGCCGCAGCTATCAAGGCGAACCCCGACGCGCCGCAGTTGCCCGTCCGACGGCGCGCGCTCCGCGAGGGCAAGACCGTCTACATGGCAGTTCCGCGTCTCCGAGACGAGGAGCCATTCTACGAACTCGACCCCGAGGAGATTCCGGCCGACGAGTACGACAGCGCGCCGACCATCTCCCACGTCGAATCGTTCGCACGACAAGTGCCGCCCGAGGACGTAGCACCTATCGACCTCGTCGTGTCGGGCAGCGTCGCAGTCACCGAGGGTGGCGCACGCGTCGGGAAGGGCGAAGGGTACAGTGACCTCGAGTACGCAGTCCTCCGAGAGTTGGGACTGGTCGATGCGGAGACACCAATTGCGACGACTGTCCACGACTCGCAGGTGGTCGACGAGGAGATACGAGTCGAAGCCCACGACGTGCCGATGGGCCTCGTGGTCACGCCGACCGAGACTATCCGAACGGAGACGGAGTACGAGAAACCGAACGGCGTGCTCTGGGACGAACTCTCCGAGGAACGCATCGCAGAGATTCCCCCCTTGGAACGACGACGGCCCTAACGTCGGTTGCTGTCCTCCCGGGGACTCGTATCGGTGGAATCCAACAGCGGACCGACAGCTCGTGTGCCGGTAGGGGATGGGCGCGAGCGAAGGAGCGAAGCGACTGAGCGAGCGGGTTTGCGTTACGTTCGACTCGTTGTCGAGGTAGCCGTGAAAAAGCCAAGGGCCGGATTTGAACCGGCGGTAGGCGGCTCTGCAGGCCGCTGCGTTCGGCCGGACTCTGCCACCTTGGCGCTGTTTTTCGATACTCCCTCGTCGCGCTTAAATATAGCGGTCTTCGGTAGTAGTGGTCTGGTTCGAAATGAAGAAACCCGCTTCGGGCGCGGTGCCTGAAGCGGGTGTGTGGTATGAGTGGGTGGCGGCGAACCGGGGTTTCCAGAGGCTCGCGCACTCCAGTACTTGCCGGAACGCAGGCGGGCTTAACTACCGTGTTCGGGATGGGTACGGGTGGTTCCCCGCCGCTATGGCCGCCTTAACGCCGACTCGCGGAATCGAACCGCGAACTACGTGTCCAACGTCGGTGGTTCAACTGTCG